>NZ_JBEZVK010000048.1:0-51703 GCF_040636955.1 Streptomyces sp. NPDC032472 | reverse complement strand
GGCCCCCCCCCCCCGCCCCCGCCGATCCCCCCCCCGCCGGCGGGGGGGGGGGGGCGGGGCGGCGCCGGCTGCCCGGCGGAGCCGGGTTCCTTGGGGCGCCGCCCCAAACCCCGCGCCTCAAACGCCGGCGAGGCTGGACTTGCCGGGCCCCGGATTCGAAGGTCGGCGGGGCCGGGGCTGCCTGGGGCGCCGCCCCAGACTCCGCGCCTCAAACGCCGGCGGGGCTGGGATGACCGGGCCCCGGCTTTGAAGGTCGGCGGGGTCGGGGTTGCCTGGGGCTCGGGCCCGGACATCGCGGCTCGGTCGGCGCGGCGAGGCTGGGGCGGCCCGCCCCTGCTTCCCGTGCTTCCCGGCGGGGCTGGGAATCCGTACGGGCTTCCGGGGGTCGGCAATGTATGCGAGAGATGCGGGCGGGGGACCCCTTTTCGTGTATTCCGCGTTTTCCGCCCCGACCGCGTGCGGAGAATAGCCGCATGAGTCAGCAGGGCGCGGACGACTGGTGGCAGAAGCTGTACGAGGAACCGGAAGCGGTCCCGCCGCTCGACCCGGGGGACACGCTGGACAGCCGCTACCACTCGGCGGCCTCCCTGACGACCCCTCCGGGGCGCGAGCCGCACCCGCCGCGAGGGGCGAGGCCGACTGCCCCGGGGCCGGAGCCGGAAGCGACCCGGCGGCCGCTGATCCCCCCGCAGCCGGACCGGGGGCCCGAGCCGGGCGACCTGCCCTGGTGGTCGAAGCCGTCGGCCGACCCGGCGGTGTCCGCTCCGGGGGCCGGGCCCCGGGGTGGCTCCGCGGAACCGCCCGGGACGCCGGATGCCGCCCCCGCATGGCCGCAGGCGCCGGCGGGGCCTGCGGCCCCGGGGGTGCCGGGGGCCGGCGGCGCCGACGTCGAACCTCCACCGTCCGCCCCGGCCGGAGCCGGCTCCGTACCGCCCGGGGGCCGCGGCGTGCCCCGGGATCCGCGGGAGGCCGGGGCGACCGGGTACGGGCTGGGGCACGTGACCGTGCCGCCCGTGGTGGCCGACGGACCGCGGCCGCCGGCCGGGCCGGAACGGCCGGAACGGCCGGGAGCCGTGGCCGTGCCCGGCGCGCCGCCCGCGCCACCGGCGCACGCCGTACCGACGGCCCCGCCGGCTCCGCCCGTCCCCCCGGAGCGGCCCGTCGTGGGGTACGTCGGGGACCGGGCGCCCACCTACGCCGCCGAGCCCGGGGGACTGCCGGCGGCCGAGCCGGGCGCGCTGGACGAGCTGGTCCCGGACACCGTCCTGGACGGCGCCCGCCACGGGGCGTTCACCCTGCGCGCCGCCTCGGTGCGCGGCGACTCCGCCCGCTACCGCGCCGAGGCCCGCCGGGACTTCCTGCTCACCGCCCGCTTCGGCAGCGGTGACGACGCCCTCGTCCTCGTGGCCCTGGCCGGCGGTGACCGCGCCGCCGCCGCGGCCGCCGAGGCCGCCGCCGAGGTGTGCCGGGGGGTCGCCGCCGCCGTCGGCCGCAGCCGGCAGCGGCTCGCCGACGACATCCGGGCCGGCCGCCGCGACGCCCTGCACTCCGGGCTCCAGCGGCTCACCGACCGCGCCTACGGCCGGCTGCGGGTCCGCGCCGCCGAGCTCGGCCACGGGGAGGACGAGTACACCGCCGGCCTGCGCGTCCTGCTGCTGCCGATCGACCCCGAGTGCCGGACCAGGGTCTGCTTCGGCGCGGGCCCGGGCGGGCTGTTCCGGCTGCGGGCCGGCCAGTGGCAGGACCTCGAGCCGACGGAGGCGACGGCCGACCCCGACCCCGACCCCGACCCCGACCTCGACCCCGCCCCCGGCCCGGGCTTCCGCTTCCGGGCGGCCGTCGCCCGGCCCGGTGACACCCTGCTGCTCTGCTCCGGCGGGCTGGCCGACCCGATGCGGGAGGAGGAACTGCTCCCGGCCGAGCTCGCCGCCCGCTGGTCCGGCGCCGAGCCGCCCGGCCTCGCCGCCTTCCTCGCCGACACCCAGCTCCGCGTCAAGGGCTACGCCGACGACCGCACGGCCGCCGCCGTCTGGGAGGCGTGAAGGCGTAACCGACAGGCGCGATCCCCCCGGCCGTGCGTGGATGGACCCATGGCCAAGCAGAACGTGGCGGAGCAGTTCGTCGACATCCTCGTCCGCGCGGGCGTCCGCCGCGTGTACGGGGTCGTCGGCGACAGCCTGAACCCCGTCGTCGACGCGATCCGCCGCACCGGCGGCATCGACTGGATCCAGGTCCGCCACGAGGAGACCGCCGCGTTCGCGGCCGGCGCCGAGGCCCAGATCACCGGCACGCTGGCCGCCTGCGCCGGCTCCTGCGGCCCCGGCAACCTGCACCTGATCAACGGCCTGTACGACGCCCACCGCTCCATGGCCCCCGTCCTCGCCCTCGCCTCCCACATCCCCTCCGGCGAGATCGGCCTCGGCTACTTCCAGGAGACCCACCCCGACCAGCTGTTCCGCGAGTGCAGCCACTACAGCGAGTTGATCTCCAACCCCCGCCAGATGCCCCGGCTGCTGCAGACCGCCGTCCAGCACGCCGTCGGCCGCAGCGGGGTGAGCGTGGTGTCCCTGCCCGGCGACATCGCCGCCCTGCCCGCCCCCGACAAGCCGGTCGAGCACGCCCTGGTCACCTCCCGGCCGACGGTCCGGCCCGGCGACGAGGAGATCGACCGGCTGGTCCGGCTGGTGGACGACGCCGACCGGGTCACGCTCTTCTGCGGCAGCGGCACCGCCGGCGCGCACGCCGAGGTCATGGAGTTCGCGGGCCTGGTCAAGGCCCCCGTCGGGCACGCCCTGCGCGGCAAGGAATGGATCCAGTACGACAATCCGTACGACGTGGGCATGAGCGGGCTGCTCGGCTACGGCGCCGCCTACGAGGCCACGCACGAGTGCGACCTGCTGATCCTCCTCGGCACCGACTTCCCGTACCACGCGTTCCTGCCGGACGACGTGAAGATCGTCCAGGTGGACATCCGCCCCGAGCACCTCGGCCGCCGCTCGCAGCTCGACCTCGCCGTCTGGGGCGACGTACGGGCCACCCTGCGCGCCCTGAACTCCCGCGTACGGCCCAAGACGGACCGCCGATTCCTGGACCGCATGCTGAAGAAGCACGCGGACGCCCTGGAGGGCGTCGTCAGGGCGTACACGCGGAAGGTGGAGAAGCACACCCCGATCCACCCGGAGTACGTCGCCGCCGTCCTCGACGAACTGGCGGACGACGACGCGGTGTTCACCGTCGACACCGGCATGTGCAATGTATGGGCGGCGCGTTATCTTTCCCCGAACGGCCGGCGGCGCATCATCGGGTCCTTCAGCCACGGCTCCATGGCCAATGCCCTCCCGCAGGCCATCGGGGCGCAGTTCACCGACCGGGGCCGTCAAGTGGTGTCGATGTCCGGCGACGGTGGTTTCTCGATGCTGATGGGAGATTTCCTCACCCTGGTGCAGTACGACCTGCCCGTCAAAGTAGTCCTGTTCAACAACTCCTCACTCGGAATGGTCGAGTTGGAGATGCTGGTTTCCGGCCTTCCTTCGTACGGAACCACGTACCACAACCCGGATTTCGCGGCCATCGCCCGCGCGGCGGGCGCATACGGGGTGCGCGTGGAGAAACCCAAGCAGCTCAGCGGCGCTTTGAAGGACGCGTTGAAGCACAAGGGGCCCGCTCTCGTGGACGTGGTGACCGACCCCAACGCACTGTCCATTCCGCCGAAGATCAGCGCCGAGATGGTGACCGGTTTCGCACTATCGGCCAGCAAGATCGTGCTGGACGGGGGAGTGGGCCGGATGATCCAGATGGCCAGATCCAACCTGCGCAACGTGCCGCGCCCGTAACCCCGCAGGAGTGCGGAATGCCCCGGCGGGCATGCATCCCGTAGACCTGTTCGAGAGCTGTGGGACACGGGGGAGGTACATCGCCGTGCGGGTGGGGGCGAAGACCGGGAAGCCGTCGAGGAGAGGCCGGCCCGTGGCGCGGGAGCCGTCGGGGTCGGCAGCGGCAGCGGCAGCGGCGACGGGGGCGCCGGGAGCGGCGGGGCAGGCCGTGCGGGCGGTCACCCGCAGCGTGCGCCGGGCGGACCTCAAGGCCGTGGGCGAGGTCCGCAAGGCACTGCGGGAGCTGATGCGCCACCGGTGCCGGGCCGATACCGCCGAGGTGGCCGAGCTCCTGATCACGGAGCTCGTCACCAACGCCCTCGTCCACACCGACCAGGGGGCGGAGGTGGCCGCGACCCTCACCCCGACGAGGCTGCGGGTGGAGGTCCGGGACTACGCCGCGGGCCGGATCCGGCCGTACGTACCGACCGCCGACGACGGTACGCACGGCCGGGGGCTGCTGCTGGTGCAGGGGCTCGCCGACGCGTGGGGCGTGGACGCGGTCGCGCCGGGCGGGGGGAAGGTGGTGTGGTTCGAACTGGACGGAGCCTTCGGAGCCTTGGAGGGGGCGGGCGACGCAGGGCCCGGCCACGACGGAGGGCCCGCCTGACGCGCGGGCCCTCCGGGGCAGGACAGGGGTGCTGCTCAGCCGAACTGCTGCTCCAGGTCCTTGAGTTTGCGTTCCAGTGAGTCGAGTCGGGGGATGGTCTGGGTGTCGTCCTCGGCCGTGAGGTCGACGGTACGCGGACCGGTCACCTCAGCGGTGTCCGGTCCGCTCACGGCCTGCAGGGAGCGGCGGGGGCGCGGGGTGGGCAGCTGTACCTGTTCGACTATGGCCGGCTCCGCGCCGGCCGGCGCGGAGCCCGCTGCTGAGGTCAGTCCCGGCAGGTCGACCTGGCGGCCTCGGGAGCGGCCGAAGGCCCGGTTCTGCCGGCCCAGCGCCTTGAGGCGGGCCCGGTTCAGCCGGTTCTGGTCGCGCCGGCGGTGGCGGTCCTGCTCCTTCTCCCGCTTGTCCTCCCGTACCTCCTCGACGGCCTCGTCGAGGGTGCGGACGCCCTCCAGCAGCATGAGCGACCATGCGCCGAAGGTCTCCCGGGGCGCCCTCAGCCAGCGGACCATGCGGATCTGCGGGAGCGGGCGCGGGATCAGGCCCTGCTCGCGCAGTGCCGCCCGGCGGGTCTGCTTCAGGGCCCGGTCGAAGAGGACGGCCGCCGACAGCGACATGCCGGCGAAGAACTGCGGGGCGCCGTCGTGGCCCATGCCCCTCGGGGCGTGGACCCAGTTGAACCAGGCCGCGGCCCCCGCGAACAGCCAGACCAGCATGCGGGAGCCGAGGGCCGCGTCGCCGTGGCTGGCCTCGCGGACGGCGAGCACCGAGCAGAACATGGCGGCGCCGTCGAGGCCGAACGGGACCAGGTACTCCCAGCCGCCGGAGAGGTTGAGGTTCTGCCGGCCGAAGCCGACCAGCCCGTGGAAGGAGAGCGCGGCGGCCACGGCCGCGCAGCAGAAGAGCAGCACGTAGGAGGCGGTTCCGTAGACGGCCTCCTTGCGCCGCCTGCGCTCCTCGCTGCGCTCCCAGGAGTCGTCGGCCGCGGCCTTGTCGCCCTCGCGCTTGCCCCGGGCCAGTACCGCAACTGCCGCAAGCACGCCCAGGATCAACAGGCTGCCGGGCAGCAGCCAGTCCAGCGATATGTCGGTCAGTCTCATGCGGATGTCCCTTGCCTTTGCCTCGCGTATGCGGCCTACCGGGGCCATGGTGGCGCAGGAGATCGCCTCGGCACGCGGGTTTCGGGGCAAGTGGACGCCATCGGGGGGCGGGGCCCGCCGGATAGGGTGTTGTGTGTCGAACTGCCGCTCGGGTGGCGGGAGTTGTGTTCGATTACGGTCATCAGGACGGGTGGGTTCGCTCGGCGAAGGAGTGGATGTGCCGATGGAGCCGTACCGTGTCGTTCCGGCGGCGGCGGCGGCGGGTCGGGGCGGGGTGGCGGCGCGGGAGCCTCCGGCTCGGCGGCGGTCCGCTCCCTCTCGCCCGGTCACGGCCCAGGGCTGGCCCGTACGGCTTCGCGGCGCTGCGCCACCGCAGCGCGTACCGCGGCCTGCGCCCGCTGATGCGGCCGGGGTGCGTGACCTGTACCGCCTTGTCCCCACTTCGGCGGCCGATTCAACTATCCTCCCGACAGGCCCGAACCCCTCAGGAGGACCGAGTGCGCGAAGCGGCCCCCACCGGGGTGTCGGCGCTGATCCCGACGCAGAAGGTGCTGCGCCATTCCGTGCGCCGCCAGGTGCTCGACGCGCTGCGCGCCGCGCTCGTCGACGGCGAGCTGGTGCCGGGGGAGATCTACTCCGGCCCGGCCCTGGGCGAGCGCTTCGGCGTCTCCGCCACGCCCGTGCGCGAGGCGATGCAGCAGCTGGCGATCGAGGGGGCCGTGGAGTGCCTGCCGAACCGGGGCTTCCGCGTCCTGGTCCGTACGCCGCGCGCCTACGCCGAGCTGGTCGAGGTCCGCGCGCTGCTGGAGGTCCCGGTCATGCTGCGGCTGGCCCGTACGGTCCCGGCCGAGGCCTGGGCGGCCCTGCGGCCGGCGGCGGCCGCCACCGCCGAGGCCGCGGCCGCCGGTGACCTTGCGGGGTACGCGGATGCCGACCGGGCGTTCCACCGCGAGGTGCTCGCCCTCGGGGGGAACGACCAGCTGGTCGAGGTGGCCGGGGAGCTCCACCGGCGCTCCCAGTGGCCGCTCCCCGGTCTGCCGCGGCCCGGGCGGGCGGCGCTGGTCGCGGATGCGGCGGAGCACGTGGCCCTGCTGGAGGCCCTGATCACGGCCGACCTCCCGACCGCGGAGTCCCTACTCCACACCCACTTCACCACCGCCCCGGCCTGACCCCGGCAGCCCACCCCACTCCGCCGACGCGTGGCGCCCGGGGCTTTGCCACCTTCCGCCGATGTCTGTGACGGGGGTCCGGCAACTCCAGCCCCACCGGCGTTTGAGGCGCGGGGTCTGGGGCGGATCCCCAGAAGCCCGACCGGCTTCGCCGACCCGTACGCCCGGGGCTCTGCCATCCCGGCTTCCGCCGACGTCTGTGACGGGGCCGGCACATCCAGCCCCGCCGGCGGGGCTGATTTTCCCGACCCCCGCTTCGACGGCGAGGGCGAGGCGGGATTTACCGGACCCCGGCTCCGACAGCAGGGCTGGCTGGATTTGCCGGCCCGGCTTCGAAGGGTGGCGGGGCCGGGATGGGCGGAGGCGGGGTCGTCAGGTGGCCGGGGTGGGGTGGAGGCGGTCTTCCAGCCACGTGGGGATGCCGCCCAGGAGGTGGAACAGGCGGCGGGCCTCGGCGCGGAGGCGGCCCGCCTCCGGTTCCGGCTCCACCTCGGCCAAGGCGGCCAGCGCCGGCGCCGTGCCGATCAGGAACCCCAGCTCCTCCCGGATCCGCAGGGACTCGGCGAAGCCCTTGCGGGCCTCGGCGACCTCCCCGTCCCGCAGCGCGAGCGCGGCCAGGTGCCGCCAGGTGAAGGACAGCAGCAGCGTGTCCCCGTGCGCCGCGGCCCCCGCGTGGGCGCGCCGGTACGCGGGCCGCGCGGACTGCGGGGCATCGCCGAGGTGCTCGGCGACCAGGCCCCGGCGGAAGTCCAGCAGCGGCCGGGTCCGCGACCCGGGGGACAGCAGGGCCGCGGCCCGGCCGAGGGCGGAGCGGGCCTCGTCGGCCCGGTCCCGCACCCCGAGCACCGTGGCGGCGTACGCCAGCTGCCCCCGCTCGCAGGCGGCCGCGCCCCGCTCGTCGTCGTCGCCGGCCACCGCCTCCGCGACCCGCAGCGCGTCCTCCGCCTCCGCCCAGCCCTGACCCGTGAACAGGCACCGCTCGACCAGCAGCGCGGTCCGCTGCACGGCAGCGCCGGCGTCGTCCTGGTGGGGCGTCAGCAGGGCTGCCGCGTCGGTCCAACAACCGCGCGACCGCAGCCGCCATATCGCCCGCTGGAGGGGGTCGTCTCCCCCGGTGGTTCCGGTGCCGGACATGGCGGTCTCCGCCACATTGCCCTCCCCAAAGCAACCAAGCAGCACGTCGTTGAGCCCTGGGGCGAAATGAGAGCACGGATCGGCTGCTTCGGCCAAGGGGTCGGGTGAACTCTTTCACAAAGTCCGGACACCTCGTCAGGGCCCGCTTCGGCCCCCTTGGCCGGAACTCCTCAGCTCATGCGCAGTGCCAGGAAGAAGTCGAGCTTGTCCTCCAGGCGGGACAGGTCCCGCGCCGTCAACTGCTCGATTCGCCCGACACGGTAACGCAGCGTGTTGACGTGCAGGTGCAGCCGGGTCGCGCACCGCGTCCAGGAGCCGTCGCAGTCGAGGAACGCCTCCAGCGTCGGGATCAGCTCGGCGCGGTGGCGCCGGTCGTAGTCCCGCAGCGGGTCCAGCAGGCGGGCCGTGAAGGCCCGGCGCACGTCGTCCGGGACGAACGGCAGCAGCAGCACGTGCGAGGCCAGCTCGTGGTGGCCGGCCGCGCACACCCGGCCCGGGCGCGCCGCGGCGACCCGGCGGGCGTGCCGGGCCTCCTCCAGCGCACCGCGCAGCCCCTCGGCGGAGTGCACGGCGGCGCTGACGCCCAGGGTGAGCCGCCCGTCGTCGGCCAGGCCCGCCTGCAGCGGCTCCCGTACGGTGGCGAGCAGCTCGTCGGCGTGCAGCGCGGACTCCGGGCCCCGCTCCTCCCCGGCCTCGCCGGGCGCCGCCGGCAGCGGCACGAGGGCGATGGCCTCGTCGCCGGCGTGGGCGACCGCGATCCGGTCCGAGGGCTCCGGCCCCGAGACGGACGGGTCGACCAGGATCTCCTCCAGCAGCGACTGGGCCACCGGGCCGCCGGGGATGTCCCCGCCCTCCCAGTCCACCCGGGCCACGACGACCTGCCAGTGCGGGGCGGTGCCCAGCCCGGGCAGCAGCACCGGGGCCGCGACCCGCAGGCGGGCGGCGATCTCGGCGGGCGGGGCACCCGTCTGGACCAGCTCCAGCACCTCCTGCGCCAGGCGGCGGCGCACCGTGCGGGCGGCGTCGCGCCGGTCCCGCTCGACGGCGATCAGCTGGGTCACGCCCTGGAGCAGGTCCAGCCGCTCCGCGGGCCAGTCGCTCGCGTCGGCCTCGACGGCCAGCAGCCAGTCCGACAGGACGCTTTCGCGCACGTCACGGCCGCCCGGAGCGCCCGGGCCGCGCCCGGCTCCCCTGATCGGGAAGAGGGAGTAGGTAATACCCTGGATGGAGATCCGGTGCGGGCCCCTGCGCCCGGTGCGGACCGCCGCGAGGTGCTCGCCGGCCAGTGCCGCACAGATGCCCGGCGCCAGGGGTTCGCCCGCTCCGGCGATCTGCCGGCCTGTGGGGGACAGCACCCAGGCACGCAGATCGAGGTCGGTGGTGAGCAGATCGAGCACCACGTCCGGCCCACCGCCCGCGGGGCCCGAGGTCATCAGGCGGCGGTGGCGGTCGACGACGGCCGCGAGGTCGCCCGCACGCTCCCCGGAGACCTGCCTCACCACGTACTCGGTGATCGTGGCGAATGCAACGTCTTCGTTCACGGCGAATAGCGGGAGCCGGTTGCGCCGGCAGGCCGAAACGAGATCGTCGGGGATGTCTCCCAGCTCCGCCTCGCCCGCCGCGAGGCCGGCCACGCCCGCGCTCGCAAGGATTCGTACGAACGGCTCGGAGTCGGCTGAATTTCTTCGCCACGCCAGGCCAGTGAGGACGAGTTCGCCCCCGGTGAGGTATCGGCTGGGATCCCTCAGGTCGGTCGTCATGACGCCGCGGACCGTCCGGTCGAGTTCTTCCTCGCCGCCCAGCAGCCGCAGCCCCAGCGCCTCGGTTTCCAGCAGTGCGCGCAGCCGCATGGTGTCGCCGCCGATCTGTCTCGAATGTTGCCGTTGGAAATCGGGCAGGTCGTTGCATCCTGCCTTTCATACGAATCTACAAGACGAGGGAGGGCGCCAGCCAACTCCTTCATGGTTTCGGTGACTGCACCCGGGGGCGGGAGGGCTTGTGTACTGGCTCCACACCGCGTTAACAGCACGTGAACGACCAGTCGAGGGCCCTTCGGCCTCCTGGCTTGAAGTGAACGACCCGATTACAAGAAGAGAGCCGCACATGGACTTCCTTCGCCCCGCCAGCTGGGAGGAGGCACTCGCCGCCAAGGCCGAGTACCCCACAGCTGTGCCGATTGCGGGTGGCACCGACATCATGGTCGAGATCAATTTCGACCACCGCCGTCCGGAGTACCTCCTCGACCTCAACCGCATCGAACTGCTGCGGGAGTGGGAGGTAGGCGAGGAGGTCACCAAGCTCGGCGCCTCCGTTCCGTACACCCAGATCATGGAGAACCTGCGCGGCACGCTGCCGGGTCTCGCGCTCGCCTCGCACACGGTCGCGTCCCCGCAGATCCGC
Organism: Streptomyces sp. NPDC032472; assembly: GCF_040636955.1. Taxonomy (NCBI): domain Bacteria; kingdom Bacillati; phylum Actinomycetota; class Actinomycetes; order Kitasatosporales; family Streptomycetaceae; genus Streptomyces; species Streptomyces sp. NPDC032472. Next base: position 41,421 of record NZ_JBEZVK010000048.1, on the reverse strand, counting down.
AACCGCGGCGGCGTCGGCGGCAACCTCGGTTGCGCCTCGCCCGCCGGTGACTCCCACCCCGCCCTCCTCGCCGCCGGCTGCGAGGTCGAGGTCGAGTCCGTCCGCGGCTCCCGCCTGATCCCGATCGACGAGTTCTACACCGGCGTCAAGCGCAACGCGCTCGCCGCCGACGAGCTCATCAAGTCGGTCCACATCAAGAACGCCACGGGCCCCCAGCAGTACTCGAAGGTCGGCACGCGCAACGCGATGGTCATCGCGGTCTGCGGCTTCGGCCTCGCCCTGCACCCCGACACCCGCACCGTGCGTACGGGCATCGGTTCCGCCGCCCCGACCCCGGTCCGGGCGAAGGCCGCCGAGGAGTTCCTGAACGCCGCGCTCGAAGAGGGCGGCTTCTGGGACAGCGGCAAGGTCATCACCCCGTCGATCGCCAAGCAGTTCGGTGAGCTCGCCTCCGGCGCGTGCAACCCGATCGACGACGTCCGTGGCACGGCGAAGTACCGCCGTCACGCGGTCGGCATCCTGGCTCGCCGCCAGCTCGTCTGGACGTGGGAGCAGTACCGCGGCACGAACGGCCGCTCGCTTGAAGGGGCTGCGTAACCATGCGCGTCAATTTCACTGTCAACGGTCGTCCGCAGGAAGCCGACGACGTCTGGGAGGGCGAGTCCCTCCTCTACGTCCTGCGTGAGCGCCTGGGCCTGCCCGGCTCGAAGAACGCCTGCGAGCAGGGCGAGTGCGGTTCCTGCACCGTCCGCCTCGACGGCGTGCCGGTCTGCTCCTGTCTGGTCGCCGCCGGCCAGGTCGAGGGCCGCGACGTCGTGACCGTCGAGGGCCTGGCCGACTTCGCCAAGCAGCGCGAGGAGCACGGCCACTCCTGCGGCACCGGCGCGTGCGGCGGCGCCAAGGGCGTCTCCACCGACGAGGCCAAGCAGTGGTCCGCCAAGGGCACCGACTCCCAGACCGGCGAGGGCGTGGAGCTCTCCAACATCCAGCAGGCGTTCATCGACGCCGGCGCGGTCCAGTGCGGTTTCTGCACCCCGGGTCTGCTGGTCCAGGCCGACGCGCTGCTGGAGAGCAACCCGTCCCCGTCCGACCAGGACATCCGTGAGGCCCTGTCCGGCAACCTCTGCCGCTGCACGGGCTACGAGAAGATCCTCGACGCGGTCCGCCTGGCGGCCGCCCGCCAGGGAGAGGCGGTCTGACCATGGCCAACACCCGCACCGCGCCCTCCGGTACGCCGACCAACGTCACCCAGAAGCACACCAAGGGCGGCATCGGCGAGTCCACGCTCCGCCCGGACGGCACCCTGAAGGTCACCGGCGAGTTCGCGTACTCCTCGGACATGTGGCACGAGGACATGCTGTGGGGCCAGACCCTGCGCAGCCCGATCGCCCACGCCGAGATCGAGAGCATCGACATCTCCGAGGCGCTGGCCATGCCCGGCGTCTACTCCGTCCTCACCTACGCGGACCTGCCCGCGGAGATGAAGAACTACGGTCTGGAGATCCAGGACACCCCCGTCCTGGCCAACGGCCGCGTACGCCACCACGGTGAGCCGATCGCCCTCGTGGCGGCCGACCACCCGGAGACCGCCCGCCGCGCCGCCGCCAAGATCAAGATCGACTTCAAGGAGCTCCCGCTCGTCACCGACGAGGCCTCCGCCCTCGCCGAGGACGCGATCCTGATCCACCCGGGCCGCGACGACCACCACTCCGGCCACGTCCCGCACCCGAACATCGTGCACCGCCAGCCGATCATCCGCGGCGACGCGGACGAGGCCGCCAAGCGCGCCGACGTGATCGTCACCGGCGAGTACACCTTCGGCATGCAGGACCAGGCCTTCCTCGGCCCCGAGTCCGGCCTGGCCGTACCCGGCGAGGACGGCGGCGTCGACCTCTACGTCGCCACCCAGTGGCTGCACTCGGACCTCAAGCAGATCGCCCCCGTCCTCGGCCTGCCCGAGGAGAAGGTCCGCATGACGCTCTCCGGCGTCGGCGGCGCCTTCGGCGGCCGCGAGGACATCTCGATGCAGATCCACGCGTGCCTCCTGGCCCTGGCGACCAACAAGCCGGTCAAGATGGTCTACAACCGGTTCGAGTCCTTCTTCGGCCACGTGCACCGCCACCCGGCGAAGCTCTGGTACGAGCACGGTGCCACCAAGGACGGCAAGATCACGCACATGAAGTGCCGGATCGTGCTCGACGGCGGCGCCTACGCCTCCGCCTCCCCGGCCGTCGTCGGCAACGCGTCCTCCCTCTCGGTGGGCCCGTACGTCATCGACGACGTGAACATCGAGGCCATCGCCCTCTACACGAACAACCCGCCCTGCGGCGCCATGCGCGGCTTCGGCGCCGTCCAGGCCTGCTTCGCGTACGAGGCCCAGATGGACAAGCTCGCGGCGAAGCTGGGCATGGACCCGGTCGAGTTCCGTCAGCTCAACGCCATGGAGCAGGGCACGATCATGCCCACCGGCCAGGTCGTGGACTCCCCGGCGCCCGTCGCCGAGCTGCTGCGCCGGGTCAAGGAGCGCCCGCTCCCGCCGGAGCGCCAGTGGGAGACCGCCGGCGAGGCCGCGGACCTGCGCGCCCTGCCGGGCGGCCTGTCCAACACCACGCACGGCGAGGGCGTCGTCCGCGGCGTCGGCTACGCGGTCGGCATCAAGAACGTCGGCTTCTCCGAGGGCTTCGACGACTACTCCACCGCCCGCGTGCGCCTGGAGGTCATCAACGGCGAGCCCGTCGCGATGGTCCACACGGCCATGGCGGAGGTCGGCCAGGGCGGTGTCACCGTGCACGCCCAGATCGCCCGTACGGAGCTCGGCGTCACCCAGGTGACCATCCACCCGGCCGACACCCAGGTCGGCTCCGCCGGTTCGACGTCCGCCTCGCGGCAGACGTACATGACCGGTGGTGCGGTGAAGAACACCTGTGAGGCCGTGCGCGAGGCGCTGCTGGAGATGGGCCGCCGCAAGAACGGCTCCTACCACCCGGCGTGGGCCCACGCGGAGCTCCTCCTGGAGGCCGGCAAGGTCGTCACCGACGGAGGCGAGGTCCTCGCGGACATCGCCGACATCCTCGAGGACGAGGCCATCGACCTCGAACTCGAGTTCCGCCACCGCCCGACCGTCGCGTTCGACCTGGTCACCGGCCAGGGCGACGGCCACGTCCAGTACACCTTCGCCGCGCACCGCGCGGTCGTCGAGGTGGACACCGAGCTCGGCCTCGTCAAGGTCATCGAGCTGGCGACCGCCCAGGACGTGGGCAAGGCGCTCAACATGCTCTCCGTGGTCGGCCAGATCCAGGGTGGTACCACCCAGGGCCTCGGCGTGGCCGTCATGGAGGAGATCATCGTGGACCCGAAGACCGCGAAGGTGCGCAACCCCTCCTTCACGGACTACCTGATCCCGACCATCCTCGACACCCCGACCATCCCGGTCGACGTCCTGGAGCTCGCCGACCCGAACGCGCCGTACGGTCTGCGCGGTCTCGGCGAGGCCCCGACCCTGTCGTCCACCCCGGCCGTCCTCGCGGCGATCCGGCAGGCGACCGGTCTGGAGCTCAACAAGACGCCGATCCGTCCGGAAGCCCTCACCGGCACCCTCTAGGACGGCGTCCTCCGGGGGCCGCACGGCGGCCTCCGGACACCGGACTCTCCGGGCGGTGTGACAGCGGAACGTCACACTTTCAGCCACACCGCCCGGAGCTCGAAGTCCGGGGCCACGGCCACCGCACCGCTCGCGGTCCGTCCCCCCGGGCAGTACCCCCGAAAAAGCAGGACCGGCGGCACCGGCACCCCGGCGCCGCCATGTACCGCAGATCAGTACCGCAGAACCCCCGCAGTACCCGCAGTACACGCAGTAAGCAATTCGCGTCGCCTCGGGCCGTCACCCCGGGTCGTGCAGCCGAACGGCATTTCCCAAATCCCGCGATCCCCAATCTTCATGCGGGTGCCCCTTTGAACCTTGGGAGTTAGGCACCATGACCCAGTCGTCTGTGGAGCCCAAGACCAGCGCGGAAGAGGCCGGGGACGGCTCTCGTACCCCCGCCGGGCGTTCTTGGCTCGACCGGTACTTTCACATCACCCATAGAGGGTCGAACATCGGCAATGAGATTCGTGGCGGCGTCACGACCTTCATGGCGATGGCGTACATCCTCCTGCTCAACCCCCTGATCCTCTCCGGCAAGGACGTCGCCGGGGACACCATGAGCCAGAAGGCTCTGATCACGGCCACCGCCTTCGCCGCCGCCCTGACCACGCTGCTCATGGGCTTCATCGGCAAGGTCCCGCTCGTGCTCGCCGCCGGACTCTCCGTCTCCGGCGTGATCTCCTCGCAGGTCGCCCCGCAGATGACCTGGCCGCAGGCCATGGGCATGTGCGTCATGTACGGCGTCGTGATCTGTCTCCTGGTCGTCACCGGCCTCCGTGAGATGATCATGAACGCGATCCCACTCGCGCTCAAGCACGCGATCACCATGGGCATCGGCATGTTCGTCGCCCTGATCGGTCTCGTGAAGGCCGGCTTCGTCGGCAAGGGCTCCGAGTTCGGTCCCCCGGTCCAGCTGGGCTCCATCGGCGAGCTCGCCGGCTGGCCCGTCCTGATCTTCTGCGTCACCCTGCTCACCATCTTCATGCTGCAGGCCCGCAAGATCCCCGGCGCCATCCTGATCGGCATCGTCGGCGGTACCGTCCTCGCCGCCATCCTGAACGCCGTCGCGGACATCGACCCCAAGGCCTGGCGCAACGGCGCCCCGGTCCTGGAGGGCTCGGCCGTCTCGATGCCCGACTTCTCGCTCTTCGGCAAGGTCGAGTTCGGCGGCTGGGGCGACGTCGGCGTCATGACCGTCGGCATGATCGTCTTCACCCTGGTGCTGGCCGGCTTCTTCGACGCGATGGCCACCATCATCGGCGTCGGCACCGAGGCCAAGCTCGCCGACGACAAGGGCCGCATGCCGGGCCTGTCCAAGGCCCTGTTCATCGACGGTGCCGGCGGTGCCATCGGCGGCCTGACCGGCGGCTCCGGCCAGACGGTCTTCGTCGAGTCCGCCACCGGCGTCGGCGAGGGCGCCCGCACGGGCCTCGCCTCCGTCGTCAGCGGCCTGCTCTTCGCCGCCTGCCTCTTCTTCACCCCGATCACGCAGATCGTCCCGGGTGAGGTCGCCTCCGCGGCACTGGTGGTCATCGGCGCGATGATGATGCAGAACGCCCGCCACGTGGACTGGGCCGACAGCGCCACCGCCATCCCGGTCTTCCTGACCGTGGTGATCATGCCCTTCACGTACTCGATCACGCCGGGCGTCGCCGCCGGTGTCCTCTCGTACGTGGCCATCAAGATCGCTCAGGGCAAGGCCCGCGAGATCGGCGCCTTCATGTGGGTGCTGACCGGGGTCTTCCTGATCTTCTTCGCCCTCCACCCGATCGAGGCGTGGCTCGGGGTGAAGTAAGCCGGGCAGGTGTGGCCGGTACGGGTGTGATCGACACCCGTACCGGGACCTGACCCTCCACGCATCCGATACTGGAATCCGAACCTCTCCGAGGAGGCCGCAATGCTGGACATCGCCGAAGAACTGAACCGGTGGGTCGAGCAGGGACGTGATTTCGCAGTCGCCACCGTCGTGGCGGTCGGCGGGAGCGCACCCCGGCAGCCCGGAGCCGCGCTCGCCGTCGACGGCGAGGGCACGGCCATCGGTTCGGTTTCCGGCGGATGCGTGGAGGGCGCGGTGTACGAGCTGTGCCGGCAGGCGCTGGAGGACGGCGAGACCGTCCAGGAGCGCTTCGGCTACAGCGACGACGACGCCTTCGCCGTGGGTCTGACCTGCGGCGGCATCATCGACATCCTCGTCACCCCGGTCCACGCCGGCTCCCCGGCCCGGGAGGTGTTCGAGGCCGCGCTGGCCGCGGCCGCCCGCGGTGAGGCGGCCGCCGTGGCCCGGATCGCGGAGGGCCCGGCCGAGCTCAAGGGCCGCGTCGTGCTCGTCCGCGGCGAAGGCGGCTTCGAGGGCGGCTTCGGCGGCCACCCCGAGCTCGACCGGACCATCGCCGAGGAGGCCCGCGCCATGCTCGACGCCGGCAAGACCGGTGTCCTGGAGATCGGCGCGGACGGCCGGCTCTGCGGAGAGCCGCTGAAGGTGCTGGTCGAGTCCAGCGTTCCGCCGCCGCGGATGATCGTCTTCGGGGCGATCGACTTCGCCTCCGCCCTGGTGCGGATCGGCAAGTTCCTCGGGTACCACGTGACGCTGTGCGACGCGCGGCCCGTGTTCGCGACGAAGAACCGTTTCCCCGAGGCGGACGAGATCGTCGTCGACTGGCCGCACCGCTACCTGGAGAGCACTGAGGTCGACGGCCGGACCGTCCTGTGCGTGCTCACCCACGACGCCAAGTTCGACGTCCCGCTCCTCGAACTGGCCCTGAGGCTCCCCGTCGCGTACGTCGGCGCGATGGGCTCGCGCCGCACCCACGAGGACCGCAACCGGCGGCTGCGCGAGGTCGGCGTGAGCGAGCTCGAACTCGCCCGCCTGCGCTCCCCGATCGGCCTGGACCTCGGCGCCCGCTCCCCGGAGGAGACCGCGCTGTCCATCGCCGCCGAGATCGTCGCCAACCGTCGCGGCGGCTCGGGCGCGGCCCTGACCGGTGCGCACATCCCGATCCACCCCGACACCTCGAACACGGTGATCGGCAGGATCGGCTCGGTGGCTTGAAGAGGGCAGCGGGAAGGGCGTAGCCACTGACGCCGCACCCGGCGTCGCAAGGTACGTCGTGGAAAAGGGCGCAGCCGTGAGGCTTGCGCCCTTTCGCTGTTCCCCCTATTTTACCGGCCGGTAACAGCGCCTGCCCGTAGTGGAGTTGAGCGGATGTCCCGGACCGCGACCGTACGCACCCCCGTCCGCACGCTGCTCGCCGTGTGCGCGCTGGCCGCGGCCACGCTCGCGGCGGGCCCGGCACCGGGGCCGGCGGAGCCGGCCGCTGCCGCTTCCCCTGCCGCTGCCTTGCAGGAGGTGCTGTTCGTCGGCAACAACTGGGAGGGCACCGCCGACGTGCTGGCCTCCACGGGGAACATGGAGCGGCTCGGCCGGATCGACGTGATCCCCGACAAGGAGGAGCGGCTGCGGGAGATCTACCTCAACCCCGTCAGACTGGGCTACTTCCTCGGGATCCGGGCCACCGCCGGCGAGGGCCACGACCAGTTCGTCGACGACATGTACACCACCCCGGACGGTTCCGCCGTGGTCGCCTCCCGGCCCAGCTTCGCCGACGTGGTCTCCATCGACGTCCGGACCGGGCGGATCAACTGGCGCTTCCCGGTCGCCGGCTACCGCTCCGACCACATGGCGGTCTCCCCGGACGGCACCCGCGTCGCGGTCTCCGCGTCCACCGCCAACACGGTGCACGTCCTCGACATCGCGACCGGCCGGCAGGTCGGCTCCTTCCCGACGGGGGACAAGCCGCACGAGAACACCTTCAGCCGGGACGGGCGCTACCTGTGGAACAGCTCCATCGGGGACGTGACCTCCGCGTTGGACGCGCCCTGGCTGGACTGGACGAAGGGCGACCGCAAGATCACGGTCGTGGATGCGCAGACCTTCCGGACGGTCCGGGTGATCGACATGCGGGAGCGGCTGGACGCGGCCGGGCGCTCGGACCTCTCGGATGCGGTGCGGCCGATGGCGTTCGGCCCGGACGAGTCGAAGCTGTACTTCCAGGTGTCGTTCTTCAACGGCTTCGTGGAGTACGACGTGGCTGCGGACCGGGTCACCCGGGTCAAGACGCTGCCGCAGAACCCGGCCACCAGTACGGACCGGACCACCTGGGTCAACGACTCGCGCCACCACGGGATGTCCATGAGCCCGGACGGCTCGCGGCTGTGCGTGGCCGGCACGATGGACGGCTACGCGGTGGTCGTGGACCGGGCCACCCTCACCGAAGGCCCCCTCGTCCCGGCGGACAAGCCGTACTGGGCCACCGTCAACGGGGACGGCACCGCGTGCGTGATCTCGGAGAGCGGCTCGGACCGGGTCACCGCGATCGACTTCGCCACGGGCACGAAGCGGGTCTCCGTCCCGGTGGGCGACCACCCCCAACGCGTCCGCCTGGGCCACGTCCCCCAGCCGTGGACGCCCCCGGCCCGCTGACGCTTTCGAAGCCGGGTTTCCTTGGGCGCTGCCCCAGATGCCCGGCCGGCTTTGCCGGGCCTTCGAGGCTGGATGTGCCAGACCCCGGCTTCGAAGGCGGGCGTGGCTGAAAGGGCTCGACTTCAGGAGGGAGCGGCTGCGTCAGGGGAAGAGGGTGAGGCGGGTGAGGCGGGCCGGGGACATGCCCTGGGTCAGGGGCGTCGGGCGGGGGTGGAGGTCTTCGTCTGCCACAGCGGCACGCCGATGCGGTACATCCACAACCCCGAGTCGAGTTGCTGGCGTTCGTAGAGCCGTACGCGCGCTATCTCCTGGCCGTCGGTGAGGAGAAGCGTGATCGGGGGGGGCAGTGGCGGTTGATCGGTCGCGGTCGGGAGCGGGCGAGCTGCGCCTGCCGGGCCTGCTGGCACGACTTGCACAGGGGGTTCCCACCGTGGCCGTAGCGGCATGTCGGCTGGTGGCACCCTGCGCAGGGTCCGGTCTGGCTGGGCGCCCAGGTGACGGGTATGGCCTGCGGGCGGGGCATGGTGATGATGGGACTGCTCACTCATGCTGCCTCCCGTTCCGTCAGCGTCGTGGTGCGGGCGGCGCGGCGCAGCTCGACGCCGCCACGAACTTTGACCGCCAGGCAGCGATTGCCCAGGCTCATGGAGTGCAGTCTCCGAGCCACGTCAGGACCGGCCCGACCGAGTCAGCGGGAATCCGTTGCGTCGTCCTCGGACGGGCCGGGGGCTGCCGTGCTGTCAGCGGCCTGGCCGGCGGCTCGTTCCGCGCGGAGTTCTTCGGCGACCTCGTAGGCCCGGCCCGGGTCGTAGACGGTGACCGAAGTGCCAGGGCTGTACATCGCGGCGGCCCGGGGCGTGTACCCGTAGGTTTCGACGCCGCGCTGGGCGGCTATGCCGTCGACCTCGCCGACGGATACCCCCCACAGCTCGGCGGTGTGGGACGGGGTCCACCACTCGTCCGGACGCAGGAAGTCGCGCTTGACCTCCGTCTGGCGCTCCACCGCCACGTGGACCCGGCCGAGTTGCTCGGTCAACCAGCTGGTCAGCGCCTGTGCGTCGACCCGAGAGAGCGGTGCGGACGTCGCCGGTTCGCACTCCACCGTCTGGCTGCGGGTATGCAGCACCACCTTGATCGACTGTCGCTGCCCCAGACTGAGTCGCTCGATGACGACGACTCGCTGCAGATCGGCCATCGCCATGGTCGACGAACGCAGAAAGCGGGCGATCACGACCTGGGCCGGAGATCCCAGGGGGCGGAGCTCGACCCACCGCACCGTCATGGTGGCCGTGACGTACATCATGGCCACGGTGAGCACGATCACTGCGACGACCGTGAGCGCCAGTAGGACCCAGAAACCGCCCCAGACGAGTGAGCTCCCCGAGATCACGGCGACCACCAGAGCGGCCAGCAGAAGTGGGGCTGCGACCACCGGCGGGACCATGACGCTCGCGCCGAGCGCGACAGCCAGCTCGCGGGCCCGGCTGGGCACGAACAGCAGCCGCCACCCCGCTGTCACGGGTGCCACAACTTCCGCCAGCGGGCCGGGCTGCCGAGTTGCCATGTCTCAAAGGTAGGACCTTGCAGAGGAGTTCGTAAGGCCACAGCGAGCCGTACCATCTCGAGGACGGGAGCCGTAGGCGACAGCGCGTCAGCCGGCCACGTAGCGCCGGCCTGGCCCGGGGGGCGATCTGCCCTTGACCTGCGGCGGTCAAAGTTCGATGAGACAACAGCCGAGTGGTCAAGGTTCGGTGAGACTGACCAACCTTCGGTGAGAGGGGACAGTACTGTCCGGTCTGCACTGAGGCGGCGACCAGGACGCCGTAGTTCCCCGTGGAAATTTCCTGGCAGGGTCAGCCACCTCCCCCACGAAGAAGCCCCCGGTAGCCATGGGGAGAATCTGGGGAGAATGAAGCCCCGTTGGGGAGCGGCGGGGGAGAATCGACCGCCGCATCAACGGGAAGCACGGCGAAAGGGCCTGAAAGGCGGATCGCCGCAGGTCAGAGCGCCTCTCCAGTCGATTTCCGCAGGTCAGCGCTGTGAGGGCGAGGACTTCAAGAAGATCTCCTCCTGGGCCGCCATCCTGTTTGCACCCACGTTGGTGGGAACCATCTACGGCATGAACTTCGAGACCATGCCGGAACTCCACTGGGCGGCGGGCTACCCCTTCGCATTCCTGCTGATGGCGGTGGTCTGCACGAGCCTGTACGTCATCTTCAAGAAGGCGACTGGCTGTAGGAGTCAGCTGACCCCTCACGCACCAACGGGGGGGCACCGGCAGCGGTAGCGCGTCAGGCATGCACGAGGCCATCCGCCATCACCAGCCGAACGCGGCGCAGCGCCTGGAGATCGCTCAGGGGATCACCCTCGACGACCGGGAGGTCCGCGCTGCCTTCGCAGCGGCCCACGTCCACCTCGCCGGGCCGCACTACTGCGACATGCTGCGCCGCGCCGGACTGCGCGTCCCCCACAGCCGCCGGGCCTCGGCGCCCGTACCCTCGTCGACTCCGGAGTCTTCCTCTACGGCACGCCCGGGAACATCGCCGCACAGCTGGCCGAATTCGATCGGGCGGGGGTGGACGAAGTTGTCGTCAACGTCGCGGGAGTGTATTCCGAGCATGGCCGACCGGACGCCGTACAGGACCTCCAGGAGATCTCGCGGCCTGCCGGGAAGCGACGAACTGACCCATGAACGGGTGAGAGAGGCCGGGGCAATACCGCGTGCCGCCCTCCCGCACGCGGTAAGGAGAGGCAAGACGGTGCCCGACGACATCGCCCGATGGCTGAACGAGCACGCGAACCCGTTGAGTACCCTGACCCCCGGCGCACCGGTGGAGGACCTGAAACCCCTGGGCGAGGCACTGCGGGGGACGCGGATCGTCGGTCTGGGGGAATCCACCCACGGCACGGGCGAGTTCTTCCGGCTGAAGCACCGCATCGTGGAGTTCCTGGTCCGTGAGGAGGGGTTCACCACCCTCGCCATGGAGGCCAGCCAGTCCGCCGCCCGCGCGCTCGACGCGTACGTCCGGTACGGCACGGGCTCCCCCGAACGGCTCGTCGCCAGGCTCGGCTTCTGGACCTGGCGCACCCGCGAGATGGTCGACCTCGTCGAGTGGCTGCGCGCCCACAACCGCGACCTGCCCGAAGGGCGCCGGATCCGCTTCGTGGGAACCGACCCCCAGCTCTGCGCCGACTCGGTCGAGGCCGTCGCCGCCTTTCTGCGCCGGACGGCGCCCGATCAGGCCGGGCGCGTGAGCGCCTTGGACGTGCTGGCGCGGGCCCGCCCGGGCTCGCTCCCAGACCCGGACAAGGCCCTGTTGCGGCGCGCCGAGGAGATCGCCCGCCTCATCGCGGACCACGTCGAGCGGTCGGGTCCCGGTGGCGGCGACGCCGACGAGGCGTTGGAACACGCGCGGATCCTGGTCCGCGCCGCCGACCTGGTGACCAGGCCCTTCGAAGCCCCGGCCGGCGAGGACGGCGTGCTCGCCGCGCGTGACCGCTACATGGCCGGGGCCGTCGCACGGCTCGTGGACGACGACCCCGAGGCGCGCGTCATGGTCTGGGCACACAACGGGCACATCGCGAAGGGCACGTACGGGGACCAGGTGCCGGCCCTCGGCAGCAGACTCCGCGAACGGTACGGCGACGCCTACTACGCGCTGGCCCTGCTCTTCGGCAAGGGCTCCTTCCTGGCCCGTCGCGGCAACGACCTTCAGCGCCCGCCGGTCCGCCACCGCATCGGCACCGGCCTCCGCTCCCTGGAGGCCAGACTCACGCACGCCGTACCCGGCGACTACTACGTGGACCTGCGCGCCGCGGGTTCCCCCGGCGACCCCGCACCCTGGCTGCACGCCCCGCACGCGCAGCGCAGCTTCGGCGCCAACGTCCAACGGTTCCTCTACCGCTTGAACACCGCCCCGCTCGTCCCGGCCGAGGACTACGACGGCATCGCGTTCGTGGCACGCTCGACCTGCTCCCACCTGCTGCCGTCGGCGGAGGACTGAGGTTCTGTCACGGCCACAGGTTGAGCGCGGCGTTCAGAGTGAGCTGCCACATCGGTTCGGCACCTGTGCCGAATGCCGCAGCGAGCCCGTACCCCACGGACGCGTCGTACGGGTCCCTGGCACGCTCGGACGCGCCCTCCGCCTCCCAGTCGGCCGACACGCGCCCGTCGCCGCTCGATGTGAAGACGCCGAGCAGCCGCCCGTCCCGCAGCAGCCGGCTGGTGCCGAGGGAGTCCGGAACCAGCAGATAGCGGCACTCCCGCGCCGCTGAGACGACCTCGACCCGGTACGAGCGCCGGGTCAGGAATCCCTTGGACGGCCGCAGGTTCTCCTCTGCACCGTCGACGAGCAGAGGGAGGTGCTCGGGGTCGCGCGTCCCGATCGGCACATGGCTCTCCGGCGCGCGGCTCGCCCGGAGGGCGAAACTTCCCCTCAGGGTGCCGGATGACCTGATTCGTCGCGGTAGCGGCGGGTGTTGCGGTGCCAGTGGAGGATGGCCGCCATCCAGCGCTCCAGATCGCGTACGTACGCGTCCAGCCCGGCCCGGGCACGAGCGTCCAGCCCCCGGTCCTCGCACAGCACCGGCAGCTGGTGGTCCCTGATGTGCTCGAACTCCCGTGTGCGCCGCTCCAGGAGGTCCGAGACGATCCCGAACGCCTGGGCGTACGTGATGCCGAGGAAGTTCCGCGTCACCAGCAGGTAGTTGTGCACCTCGCCCTCGACCTCGATCTCCTTCTGGTACGAGAAGAGGTCGTTCGTGAGGGCCCCGACGTCGGCGGCCGAGCTCTCCAGCGAGCGCATCACCCCGTCCTGGTGGATCTCCGGCGGGACGCCGTCGTCCTCGTGGCCGAGCCGGGCCAGGTACATCGTCATATGGCTGCCGAAGGTGTGGCGCCGCATCTCCGCGTAGTCCACCGGGTCGGGGATCCGGTTCACCGTGGTGTTGTCGATCTCCCAGAGCCAGCTCTCCAGCATGTGGGTGATGTGGGCCCGGAACTCCCTGCGGGAGGGCACCGGCATGCCCGCCACCGTCCTGGACCACAGGTCCTTCAGGCCGCGCTCCAGGGCGGTCACCGGCTCGCCGCCGCCGGCCTCCTGCGGCCCGACCGGCAGCATGCCGATCAGCCGGTCGGTCGCGGCCCGGGCGGCGGCCGGGGACTTCACGGTGCCGAAGGCGCGTGGGTAGTAGTCGTCGGCGTACGTCCCCCACGCCAGCCACTGCGCGCTGAGGGCCAGCCGCTCCGCCGTGGCGCCGGGATCGATGCCCGCCGAGCACAGCGCGAAGTCGTACCCGATCAGCTTGGCCTCGGTCCAGATGTCCGAGCCGGGATCACCGATCTGCGGCCGCAGCAGCCCCATGTCACGGCACCAGCGGACCAGTTCGCGGCGGGCCCGTTCCAGGTGCGGGCTGAGCGTGAGCGCGAACGGCATGTGGAAGTCGGGCAGCAGCGAGGGGCCCGTCTTCTCGAACGGCACGTGCGAGAACGAGCGCCGGCGCAGCTCCACGGAGCGCGGGGTGAGCGCCGAACGCCAGTTGACGGCGGCGGTGCCCGGCCCGCTCGGCATGAACGGCAGCGTGAGCGGGGCAGCGGCACCCCCGGCCGTGCCCCGCGCGCCCCGGTTCATGTAGCGGCTGGAGACCAGGTGCCACTCGTGGCCGCCGGACTGCCAGTCCTGCAGCCCCTTGGCGTACGCGAGCACGGCGGCCACCTCGGCGGGGCGCAGGCCCTGCTGCGCGGCCATCGCGGGCACCTCGGCGAGGGCCGTGTGCTCGAACTGCTGGAGCCGCGAGGTCAGCAGGTCGTTCGACAGGTCGGCGGCCTCCTGGGTGGTGCAGCCGAGGAAGGTCTCCAACACCAGGACGGCGTTCGACAGTTCGCCCTCCTGCTCCACCTCCCGCTGGTACGAGAAGAGGTCGTTGCGGATGTGCACCGCGTCCGCGAAGGAGTCGCGCAGCACCTGCAGCGGACGCGCGTGCGCGACCCGGGCCGGGACCTCGGCGGACACGTACTCGACCAGCCCGGCGGACCAGGGGGCGCCGCCGACCTTGCGGCGCATCTCGATGTACTCCAGCGGGTTGGCCACCCGGCCGATGTTGATGTTGTGGAGCTCCCACATGGACTCGTCGAGGAGGTTGCGCGTCGACTCGGAGAATCGTTCCCGCCAGTCCATCGACATCGCCGGCACGGTACGCGACCACAGGTCCTTCAGCCCGGCCTCGACCGGGTTGGCGGGCTCGGGGAAGCCGTCGGCGAGGTCCATCGGCATGAACGCGGCCAGCCCGTCGAGGTACCTGCGCGCGCCCTCGCGGTCCTGGGTCCGCTTGTAGACCTCCAGGAAGTGGTCGTCGAAGAAGAAGACCCACACGTACCAGTCGGTGATCAGCTCCAGCGCGTCGGCGTCGCAGTCGGGGTGCGTGTACGAGCACAGCAGCGCGTAGTCGTGCCCGTCCAGGTCCTCCTGCTCCCAGACGCCGGAACCCTCCAGCATCCCGAAGGACCGCGCCCACTGCCGGGTGTGCACCCGGGCGGCCTCCAGGTGGGGGTTCCGTCGTGCCGGATGGGGCACGTAGAAGTCCGGCAGGTGAAACGGCTGGGTCACGGCGGGTCGGGCCTTTCCGTCCGAAGGTGCGGGAGGCTCGTTTCTGCAAGCCTCCCGCACGAGATCAGCACGGCCCTGCCCCCGGACCTCCCGCTACGGAGGAGAGTTCACCGCATCAGGTGACGGACGGGTCAGTCCCCGTCGGCCTCCAGGTTGCCCTCGGTGTCCAGGTAGACCTGGCGCAGGGCTTCCAGGACCTGCGGGTCCGGCTTCTCCCACATGCCGCGGGACTCCGCCTCCAGCAGCCGCTCGGCGATGCCGTGCAGGGCCCAGGGGTTGGCCTCCTCCAGGAAGGCGCGGTTCTCCGGGTCCAGGACGTACGTCTCGGTCAGCTTGTCGTACATCCAGTCCGCCACCACGCCCGTCGTGGCGTCGTAGCCGAACAGGTAGTCCACGGTCGCCGCCAGCTCGAAGGCGCCCTTGTAACCGTGGCGGCGCATCGCCTCGATCCACTTCGGGTTGACCACGCGCGCGCGGAAGACGCGGCTGGTCTCCTCCACCAGCGTGCGGGTCTTGACCGTCTCCGGGCGGGTGGAGTCGCCGATGTACGCCTCCGGGGCCGTGCCCCGCAGTGCGCGCACCGTCGCCACCATGCCGCCGTGGTACTGGAAGTAGTCGTCCGAGTCGGCGATGTCGTGCTCGCGGGTGTCGGTGTTCTTCGCCGCGACCGTGATCCGCTTGTACGCCGACTCCATCTCGGCCCGGGCCGGACGGCCCTCCAGCCCGCGGCCGTACGCGTACCCGCCCCACACCGTGTAGACCTCCGCGAGGTCGGCGTCGGTGCGCCAGTCGCGGGAGTCGATCAGCTGCAGGATGCCGGCACCGTACGTGCCCGGGCGCGAGCCGAAGATACGGGTCGTCGCGCGCCGCTCGTCGCCGTGCTCGGCCAGGTCCGCCTGGGCGTGGGCCCGGACGAAGTTCTGCTCCGCCGGCTCGTCCAGCCCGGCCACCAGCCGCACCGCGTCGTCCAGCAGGCCGATCACGTGCGGGAAGGCGTCCCGGAAGAAGCCCGAGATGCGCAGGGTGACGTCGATGCGCGGGCGGCCCAGCTCGTCCAGCGGGATCGGCTCCAGGCCCGTGACGCGGCGCGAGGCCTCGTCCCACACCGGGCGGACGCCCAGCAGGGCCAGGGCTTCGGCGACGTCGTCGCCCGCGGTGCGCATCGCGCTCGTGCCCCACAGCGACAGGCCCACCGACGCCGGCCACTCGCCGTTGTCGGTGCGGTAGCGGGTCAGCAGCGAGTCCGCCAGCGCCTGCCCGGTCTCCCACGCCAGGCGCGAGGGAACGGCCTTGGGGTCCACCGAGTAGAAGTTGCGGCCCGTCGGCAGCACGTTGACCAGCCCGCGCAGCGGGGAGCCGGAGGGGCCCGCCGGGACGAACTTCCCGTCCAGGGCGTCCACGACGTGCGCGATCTCGTCCGTCGTGCCCGCCAGGCGCGGCACGACCTCACGGGCCGCGAAGTCCAGTACGGCCGCCACGTCCGCCGGGTGTCCGGCGGCGACGGACGCCACCGCGGCCGGGTCCCAGCCGGCGTCCTCCATCGCCTGCACCAGTGCCCGCGCCGTGTCCTCCGCCTCGTCGGCGGAGGTACGGGTGGCCGCGGACTCGTCCAGGCCGAGCGCCTCGCGCAGGCCGGGCAGCGCCGTCGTACCGCCCCAGATCTGGCGGGCGCGCAGGATCGCCAGCACCAGGTTGACGCGGGCCTCGCCGGTCGGGGCGCCGCCCAGCACGTGCAGGCCGTCGCGGATCTGGGCGTCCTTGACCTCGCACAGCCAGCCGTCGACGTGCAGCAGGAAGTCGTCGAAGCCGTCGTCGTCCGGGCGCTCCTCCAGACCCAGGTCGTGGTCGAGCTTCGCGGCCTGGATCAGGGTCCAGATCTGCGCGCGGATCGCCGGCAGCTTCGCCGGGTCCATCGCGGAGATCTGCGCGTACTCGTCGAGGTGCTGCTCCAGGCGCGCGATGTCGCCGTACGACTCCGCGCGCGCCATCGGCGGCACCAGGTGGTCGACCAGCGTGGCGTGGACGCGGCGCTTGGCCTGGGTGCCCTCGCCCGGGTCGTTGACCAGGAACGGGTAGACCAGGGGCAGGTCGCCGAGCGCGGCATCGGGCGCGCAGGCCGCGGACAGGCCCGCGTTCTTGCCGGGCAGCCACTCCAGGTTGCCGTGCTTGCCCAGGTGGATCATCGCGTCGGCGCCGAAGCCGCCGTCCTCGGACGCCGCCTGGATCCACCGGTACGCGGCCAGGTAGTGGTGCGACGGCGGCAGGTCCGGGTCGTGGTAGATCGCGATCGGGTTCTCGCCGAAGCCGCGCGGCGGCTGGATGAGGATGAGCAGGTTCCCGCGGCGCAGGGCCGCCAGCACGATGTCGCCCTCGGGGTTGGCCGAGCGGTCCACGAACATGTTGCCGGGGGCCTCGCCCCAGTGCTCCTCGACCTGCTCGCGCAGCTCTGCCGGGAGTTCGGCGTACCAGCGCTTGTAGTCGGCGGCGGGGATGCGGACCGGGTTGCGGGCGAGCTGCTCCTCGGTCAGCCAGTCCTGGTCGTGGCCGCCGGCCTCGATCAGGGCGCGGATCAGCTCGTCGCCGTCGCCCGAGACCAGGCCCGGGATCTCCTCGGCGGGCCCGAAGTCGTAGCCGGCGTCGATGAGGGTGCGCAGCAGCTCGACGGCGCTGGCCGGGGTGTCCAGGCCGACCGCGTTGCCGATGCGGGAGTGCTTGGTCGGGTACGCGGAGAGCACCAGGGCGAGCTTCTTGTCGCCGCGGGCGATGTGCCGCAGCCGGGCGTGGCGGACGGCGATCCCGGCGACGCGGGCGGCCCGCTCGGGGTCGGCCACGTACGCGGGCAGGCCGTCCTCGTCGAACTCCTTGAAGGAGAACGGGACGGTGATCAGGCGGCCGTCGAACTCGGGCACGGCGACCTGCGTGGCCGCGTCCAGCGGGGACAGGCCCTCGTCGTTCTCCTCCCACGCGCTGCGCGAGCCGGTCAGGCACAGGGCCTGCAGCACCGGCACGCCGAGCGCGGCGAGCGCGCCCGCGTCCCAGGACTCGTCGTCGCCGCCCGCGGAGGCGGTCGCGGGGCGGGTGCCGCCCGCCGCGAGCACGGTGGTCACCACCGCGTCCGCCGCCTCCAGTTCGCGCAGCAGCTCCGGCTCCGGGGTGCGCAGCGAGGACACGTACAGCGGCATGGGCACGGCGCCGGCCGTCTCGATCGCATCGCACAGGGCGTGTACGAAGGCGGTGTTGCCGCTCATCTGGTGGGCGCGGTAGTAGAGCACCGCGATGCGGGGGCGGGGGGCGCCGGCGGGTGCGTCCGCGGCCGGGCGCTCCAGGGTGCCCCAGGTCGGCGCGGCGGCGGGCGGCTCGAAGCCGTGGCCGGTGAGCAGCACCGTGTCGGACAGGAACCGGGCCAGGTGGTCCAGGTTGGCCGGGCCGCCGTGCGCGAGGTAGGCGTGCGCCTCGGCCGCGATGCCGATCGGGACGGTGGAGGCCTCCATCAGCTGGGCGTCGGGGGCCTGTTCGCCGGTCAGTACGACCACCGGGCGGGTCTGCTCGGGCGCCAGGAGGAGGTCCAGGCCGTCCTGCCAGGCGCGCAGGCCGCCGAGGAGGCGGACGACGACGAGGTCGACGCCGTCGAGGAGGGCCGGGAGGTCGTCGAGGGGAAGGCGGGAGGGGTTCGCGAACCGGTACGGTACGGGGCCGTTTGCGGCGGCGCGGGCGCTGAGCAGATCGGTGTCGGACGTCGACAGCAGCAGGATCATGCGGCGGCAGGCCTTCCTCGGGGTTTCCGCGCCCCGGGCAGTGAGGACGGCGGGAGTTCCTGACTCACCCGGCGGATCGCTCTGCCGGGCTCACAGTGGCGGGACCGCGCCGGATTCGCACCGGGCTTCCTCCCATGTCGCCGTCCTCGGCGATGAGCGGGCCGAGTGGCACGCCGGGGGTCATCTTAGGTGGCCTTTTCCCTGGCCGGGAGGTGGGGTGGGGGCGCGCGGATGCTCCGCGGGCGCGGGCCGTGTTCCCTGAGACCCCGCCCCAGACCCCGCGCCACCCTCGCCGGCGGGGCTGAATCGGCCGACCCTGGCTTCGAAGGGGGAGGCGGGGCCGGAAGCGACCGGTGCTCGGCTGCGAACGTGTTCGGGCGGGCGCTACTTCGCTCCCCCCGGGCTTTGGACGGGGGTCCGGCACATTCAGCCCCGACGGCGTTGAGGCGCGGGGTTTGGGCGGAGCCCGGTGCCCGGCGGAGCCGGGTTTCTTGGGGCGCTGCCCCAAACCCCGCGCCTCAATCGCCGGCGGGGGCTGCAATTGCCGACCCCCGGCTTCGAAAGCCAGCAAGGCTGAGATGGCCCACCCCGGATGGGGGCTGGAATGGCCCGCCCCCGGCTTCGACAGCAGCGGGGCTGGAATGGCCCGCCCCCGGCTTCGACAGCAGCGGGGCTGGAATGGCCCACCTCCCGCTTCGACAGCAGCGGGGCTGGAATGGCCCACCCCCCGCTTCGACAGCAGCGGGGCTGAAGTGGCTCACGCCCGCTTCGACAGTCGGCGGGGCTGAAATGGCCGACCCCGGCTTCGAAGGCGGAGGTGGGGATTGGCTGGTCGGGGTGGCGACGGACACAGGTCGGGGGCGGTCAATCGTGGGTATGCTCGCGGCCATGCCGCCCCAGCCACCTTCCGCCGCATCGCGGGACGAACCCGTCATACGCGACCGCGGCGACGCCTGCCCCGGCGCGCTACGGCTGCACGCCGCCGACGACGGCCACCTGGCGCGCGTCCGGATCCCCGGCGGGCTGCTGACCACCCGCCAGGCCTCAACCCTCGGCCTCGCCGCCGACCGGTTCGGCGACGGCCACCTGGAACTCACCTCGCGCGGCAACGTCCAGCTGCGCGGCCTCGCCGACGACTGCGGCGCCGGGCTCGCACGGCTGCTGGACGGCGCCGGACTGCTGCCCGCGCCGAGCCACGAGCGCGTGCGCAACATCGTGGCCAGCCCCATGGGCACGGACCGCGTCGTGCACTGGGTCCGCGAACTGGACCGGCTGCTCTGCGCCAGTACCCGCGCGACGGCCCTGTCCGGGCGGTTCCTGTTCGCCCTCGACGAGGGGTGCGGCGACGTCGCCGCCCTCGACCCCGACGTGACCGTCCTCGCCCGCACCGACGGCCGCGCGCTGGTGCGCCTCGGCGCGGCCGGCGATGCCGTCGAACTCGGCGACTCCGACGTGCCGCAGGCGGCGCTGCTGGCCGCCGAGTACTTCCTCGACGCCGCCGACGCCGCCGGGACCCGGGCCTGGCGGGTCGCCGAGCTGCCCGCCGGACACGCCACCGACTCCGCCGAGTTCGTGCAGCGGCTGGCCGCCGCCGGGATCGACGCGACCCGTGTGCCCGCGGTGGAGTGGCCGTACGCGCCGCCGCCCGAGCCCTGGGGGCCCGGCGGCGTCGGCAACCAGACCCCCCTGTGCGTCCTGCCCCCGCTCGGCCGGCTGAGCACCGACCAGTGGCGGGTCCTGGTCCAGGTCGCCGACCGCGGCAACGGCGAGCTGCGCGTCACCCCGTGGCGCAGCATCATCCTGCCGCGCGCGAGCACCCGTAGGCCCGTCAACGGCTACGCGCGCATCGAGGCCGCGGGCCTGGTCGTCGGCCCTGACAGCCCCTGGCGGTCCGTCACCGCCTGTACGGGCCGACCCGGTTGCGCCAAGGCCCTGGCCGACGTACGAGCCGACGCGCGTGCCGTCGTGCAGCAGGCCGGGCAGGCCGGGCAGGCCGGGCATGCGGCCGACGCCCTGCCCGTGCACTGGTCCGGCTGCGCGCGCCGCTGCGGGCATCCCCGCGGCACCGCCTGGGTGGACATCGTCGCCACCCCCGACGGGTACGAGCTCGACGCGCAGCCCGTCCCGCACGCCGACCTGGCGGCCGCCCTCACGGCCGCACGACGTCCACGCACCACCACACCACCCCCGACGCAGTGAAGAAATGAGCGAGTACACCGTGTTCGAGTACGAGAAGGACGGCGCCGCGATCTACCGCCAGTCCTTTGCCACGATCCGCGCCGAGGCGGACCTCTCCGGGCTGCCCGCCTCCGTCGCACAGGTCGCGGTGCGCATGATTCACGCCTGCGGAATGACCGACCTGCCCCAGGACCTGGGCTACACCCCGGACGTCGTCCTGAACGCCCGCGCCGCCCTGCACGCCGGCGCACCCATCCTCTGCGACGTGCAGATGGTCGCCAGCGGCGTCACCCGCAAGCGGCTGCCCGCCGACAACGAGGTGGTCTGCACCCTCTCCGACCCGGCCGTCCCCGCGCTCGCGCAGCGCATGGGCACCACCCGCAGCGCCGCCGCCCTCGAGGTCTGGCGCGACCGCGGCCTGCTGGAGGGCTCCGTCATCGCCGTCGGCAATGCGCCGACGGCGCTGTTCCGGCTGCTGGAGATGATCGAGGAGGGCGCTCCGCGCCCGGCCGCCGTCATCGGCGTCCCCGTCGGCTTCATCGGCGCCGCCGAGTCCAAGGACGCGCTCGCCGCCCACCCCTCCGGCCTCGACCACCTGATCGTGCGCGGCCGCCGCGGCGGCAGCGCCATCGCTGCCGCCGCCCTCAACGCGATCGCGAGCGAGGAAGAATGAGCACCAGCACCACTACCGGCCTCACTGACGTTTCTGCACCGGCCAAGGGCCGCCTCTACGGGGTCGGACTCGGCCCGGGCGACCCGTCCCTGATGACCCTGCGGGCCGTCGAGGTGATCGCCGAGGCCGATGTCGTCGCGTACCACAGCGCCCGCCACGGCCGTTCCATCGCCCGCTCGATCGCCGCGAAGCACCTGCGCGCCGACCACATCGAGGAGCCGCTGGTCTACCCGGTCACCACCGAGACCACCGACCACCCCGGCGGCTACCAGGGTGCGATGGAGGAGTTCTACGAGGCCTCGGCCGCCCGCCTGGCCGCCCACCTGGACGCCGGCCGCACCGTCGCCGTGCTCGCCGAGGGCGACCCGCTCTTCTACGGCTCGTACATGCACATGCACAAGCGGCTCGCCGACCGCTACGAGGCCGAGGTCGTCCCCGGCGTCACCTCGGTCAGCGCGGCCGCCGCGCGCCTGGGCACCCCGCTGGTGGAGGGCGAGGAGGTGCTGACCATCCTGCCGGGCACCCTGCCCGAGGAGGAGCTCACCGCCCGTCTCGCCGCCACCGACTCGGCGGTCGTGATGAAGCTCGGCCGCACCTTCCCGGCCGTACGGCGGGCCATGGAGTCCTCCGGGCGGCTGGCGGAGGCCCGTTACGTCGAACGCGCGACCATGGCCGGCGAGCGCACCGGCCGGCTGGCCGACGTCGACCCCGAATCGGTGCCGTACTTCTCGGTGGCGGTCGTCCCGAGCCGCATCGGCAACCCGGGCGCCAAGCCGGCCGGGCCCGGCGAGGTGGCGGTCGTCGGCACCGGCCCGGCCGGCCCGTTGTGGCTGACCCCGGAGACCAAGCGGGCGCTGGCCGACGCCGAGGTCCTCGTCGGCTACACCACCTACCTGGACCGGGTCCCGGTCCGGCCGGGCCAGGTCCGGCACGGCTCGGACAACAAGGTCGAGTCGGAGCGGGCCGAGTTCGCCCTCGACCTCGCCCGGCGCGGCAAGCGCGTCGCGGTCGTCTCCGGCGGCGACCCGGGCGTCTTCGCCATGGCGACGGCCGTGCTGGAGGTGGCCGGGCAGGACGCGTACAAGGACGTCCCGGTACGGGTCCTGCCGGGCGTGACGGCGGCGAACGCGGCGGCCGCCGCGGCCGGCGCCCCGCTGGGCCACGACTACGCGACGATCTCGCTGTCGGACCGCCTCAAGCCGTGGGAGGTCATAGCCGACCGCCTGCGCGCGGCCTCCGCCGCGGACCTGGTGCTCGCCCTGTACAACCCCGGCTCCCGCAGCCGGACCTGGCAGGTGGCGCAGGCCCGCGACCTGCTGCTGGAACTGCGCGGCGCGGACACCCCGGTGGTGGTGGCCCGCGACGTCGGCGGCCCGGAGCAGTCGGTGCGCGTGCTGACGCTGGCCACGCTGGAGCCGTCCGAGGTGGACATGCGCACGATCCTGCTGATCGGCTCCTCGCAGACGCAGATCACCGAACGCGGCGACGGCACCCGCATCACCTGGACGCCGCGGCGTTACGGGTAGTACGGGCGGCAAGCGGCGCCGAGGGGCCGGTCCTTCAGCCCCTCGGCGCCTGCGGTCCCGGGCCGCTCCGGACGGACTCCTGGGCGAGCCAGTCCAGGGCGGCCGGGACGGACTCTGCCAGCGGGATCCCGGCCGGGACCGGCGGGCGGCTCACGACCAGGACCGGGATGCCGGCCTCGCGGGCCGCGGTCAGCTTCGGGGCGGTGGCCGAGCCGCCGCTGTCCTTGGTGACCAGCAGGTCGATCCGGTGCCGGGCCAGCAGCTCCCGCTCGTCGTCGAGGGTGAACGGGCCGCGGGCCAGCAGGACTTCCAGGCGCGGCGGCACGGGAACGGCCGGCGGGTCCACGGAGCGGACCAGGAACCAGGGCTCGGCCAGGTGCGCGAAGGCGTGCAGTCCCATGCGCCCGGTGGTCAGGAAGACCCGGCGGCCGAGCCCGGGCAGCCGCGCCGCCGCCCCTTCGAGGTCGGCCGCGAAGGTCCAGTCGTCCCCGGGGCCGGGTGCCCAGCCGGGCCGGCGCAGCGCCAGCAGCGGCACCCCCGACAGCGCGGCCGCCCGGGCGGCGTTGAAGCTCATCCGCTCCGCGAAGGGGTGCGTGGCGTCGACCAGGTGGGTGGCCCCGTGGGCGGAGATCCAGGCCGCGAGCCCCTCCGGCCCGCCGAAGCCGCCGATCCGGGTCTCGCCCGGCGGCAGCACCGGGGAGGCCACGCGCCCGGCGAGCGAGGTGGTCACCCGGTACGGGCCGCAGCCGGGGCCCGGAGCGCCGCCGTCGGGACCCGCGGCCAGGGCCTCCGCGAGGCGGCGGGCCTCCGTGGTGCCGCCCAGGATCAGGACGTGCGGCAGCGGCCCACCGGCCGGCCGCGCTCCGGAAGCCGGCTCAGCAGACATGCCGGTCGCGTTCCGGCGAGTACAGGTGGCTGTCGCGGAACTGCTCCGCGCCGAGCGTGCGGCCCACCACGATGACCGCCGTGCGGACCAGCCCCGCCCCCTTCACCTGGCCGGCGATGTCGGCCAGCGTGCCGCGCAGGATCAGCTCGTCGGGGCGGCTGGCCATCGCCACCACCGCCACCGGGCAGTCGGCCCCGTAGTGCGGCAGCAGTTCGTCGACGACCCGGTCCACGTAGCGCGTGGCCAGGTGCAGCACCAGCAGCGCGCCGCTGCGGCCGAGCGTGGCCAGGTCCTCGCCGGGCGGCATCGGCGTGGCCTGCTGGGCGATCCGGGTCAGGATCACGGTCTGGCCGACGGTGGGGACGGTCAGCTCCCGCTTCAGCGAGGCCGCCGCCGCGGCGAACGCCGGCACGCCCGGGACCACCTCGTACGGGATGCCGGCCGCATCCAGGCGCCGCATCTGCTCGGCCACCGCGCTGAAGATGGACGGGTCGCCCGAATGCAGCCGCGCCACGTCCTGGCCCGCCTCGTGGGCCCGTACGCACTCGGCGATGATCTCGTCGAGGTTCAGCTGCGAGGTGTCGACCAGGCGGGCGTCCGGCGGGCACTCCGCGAGCAGCTCGCGCGGCACGAGGCTGCCCGCGTACAGGCAGACGGGGGCGGCGGCCAGCGTCCGGGCCCCGCGCACCGTGATCAGGTCGGCGGCGCCGGGGCCCGCACCGATGAAGTACACGGTCATGTCTACTGATCCTTCTCGTTCGCGGTGTCGATGTCGATGTCGACGGCGGCGGTGGTTCCGGCGGTGGCGGTGGTGCCCGCGGTGGCGGTGGCGTGGTGGTCCGTGGCCGCGGGGGTGTCCGGCTGCGGCGGCCGGGGCTTGGTGACGGACCACTGGGTCACCGGCATCGCCTGCCGCCAGCCCGTGAAACCGCCGACGGGCACGGCGTGCGCGACGGCCAGCTTGACCAGTTCGCCGCCGTGGCGCCGGTAGTGCTCGGTGAGGACCGCCTCCGACTCCAGCGTCACCGCGTTGACGACCAGCCGGCCGCCGGGGGCCAGCGCCTCCCAGGCCGCCTCCAGCACGCCCGGCACGGTCAGCCCGCCGCCGATGAACACCGCGTCGGGGGCCGGGAGTCCGGCCAGCGCCGCGGGGGCCGCGCCGGTCACCACGCGCAGCCCGGGCACGCCGAGCGCGGCCGCGTTGCGGGTGATGCGCTCGGCCCGGTCCGGTACGCGCTCGACGGAGACGGCCCTGCAGGAGGGGTGGGTCCGCATCCACTCGATGCCGATGGAGCCGGAGCCGCCGCCGATGTCCCACAGCAGCTCGCCGGGGGCCGGGGCGAGGGCGCACAGGGTCGCGGCCCGTACGTGGCGCTTCGTCAGCTGGCCGTTGTGCTCGTACGCGGCGTCCGGCAGTCCCGGGGTGGCGCCGAGCCGCGGGACGGCGGCGGCCGGGTCGCGGCGGCAGTCGACGGCCACCACGTTCAGCGGGTCGCCGGGCGGGTGTTCCCAGGTGTCGGCGGTGCCCTCGTACGCGTCCTCGCGCTCGGAGCCGAGCTGCTCCAGCACCCGCATCCGGCTCGGGCCGAAGCCGCGCTCGCGCAGCAGGGCGGCGATCTCGCCGGGGGAGGCCGCGCCCGCGCTGAGCACCAGCACCCGGCGCCCCTCGTGCAGGGCCGCCGCGACCCGGGCCACGGGGCGGCCGACCACCGTGACCACCTCGGTGTCCTCCACCGGCCAGCCCAGGCGGGCGCAGGCGTACGACACCGACGAGGGGTGCGGGTGGACCAGCAGGGCCTGCGGGCCGAGTTCCTCGGACAGGGCGCGGCCGATCCCGTAGAACATGGGGTCCCCGCTGGCCAGCACGGCGATCCGGCGGCCGGCGTGCTCGGCCGTCAGCCGCGGCACCGCCGGGCGCAGCGGGCTCGGCCACGGCACGCGCAGTCCGCCGCACTCCGCGGCGGGCAGCAGGTCCAACTGGCGCGGTCCGCCGATCAGCACCTCGGCCGAGGCCAGGGCGGCGCGCGCGGCCGAGGTGAGCCCGGCCCAGCCGTCGGCGCCGAGGCCGACGACCGTCACGGGGATGGGGGGCGGCGGTGCGGAGCTCACGGCGCGAATACCTCGGTACTTCGGGACGGGGGAGCGGGGCGGACGGCGGTGGGGCCGCCGGAAGCGGGTGGACCCGCAGCCTACTGGTCGGTCGGACCGGTCCCGGTTCCGCCCCCGCCCAGCCGGGGGCTACCCTCGGTAACCCACTGTTGTTGAGGTTGTGAGGGAGCTGATATGCCCGGCTGGAGTGCCCAGGACATCCCCGACCAGAGCGGCCGCACCGCCGTCGTGACCGGCGCCAACAGCGGGATCGGCTACGCGACCGCCCGGGAGCTCGCCCGCCGCGGTGCGGAGGTGGTCCTGGCCTGCCGCAGCGCGGCGCGCGGCCACGCCGCCGCGATCCGGCTGCGGGCCGAGGTCCCCGCCGCCGAGGTGGAGTTCGCCCCGCTGGACCTGGCCGACCTGGGCTCCGTAGGGGAGTTCGCGCAGGGCTTCGCCCGGCGCCGCCCCGCGCTGGACCTGCTGGTCAACAACGCGGGCGTGATGGCCCTGCCGTACGGGCGCACCGCGGACGGGTTCGAGACCCAGTTCGGCGTCAACCACCTCGGCCACTTCGCGCTGACCGGTCTGCTCCTGCCGCAGCTGCTGGCCGCCGCGCCCGGGGCCCGGATCGTGACCGTCTCCAGCGGCTTCCACGCCCTCGGCGACGTCGACCACGACGACCTCGGCAGCGAGCGGGAGTACCGGCGGTGGATCGCGTACGGGCGCTCCAAGACCGCCAACCTCCTGTTCACGCACGAGCTGGCCCGGCGGCTCGGCGCCGCCGGCTCCACCGTGGTCGCGGCGAGCGCGCACCCCGGCTACGCCGCCACCAACCTGCACGCCGGGGCCGCGCGACAGGAGGGCCGACGCCGGCCCGCGGTCCGGCTGCTGGAGCTCGGCAACGCGCTCGTCGCCCAGTCCGCCGCCGCGGGCGCGCTGCCGGTCCTGTACGCGGCGACCGCGCCCGGGGTGCGGCCCGACGCCTTCTACGGGCCGCGGCTGGGCTGGCGCGGGGCCCCCGTCCGCTCCTGGCGGGCGAAGTGGACCCTGAACGACACCTCTGCCCGCCGCCTGTGGACCACCTCCGAAAAACTGACGGGCGTCGCATACGCACCGCTGACCCCCTGACCGGCAATTCCAGCCTCGCAGGCGCCTTACGCAGGCGGGGTCGGGCAAATTTCAGCCCCGCCGGCGTTTGAGTGGGGGTCCCCCCGGACGAAGTCTGGGGGAGGGTCGGGGCAGAGCCCGGTGCCCGGCGGAGCCGGGTTTCTTTGGGCTCCGCCCCGACCCCCGCGCCTCAAACGCCGGCGAGGCTGGATTCTGCCGACCCTCGGCCGCAAAAGCGAGGTGTGGGCCCGCCGAGGCCAGGTTGGACGCCGGAGCCGGCAAAACCAGACGCCAGGGCCGGGCAAAGCCAGCCTGGCGGAGCCGAAGCCGCCCGGCCAGGGGTAAGTGGCCGAAAACCGCCGCCGGAACCACGGGCGCCTGTGCCGTGAGCCCGTCCGCCCCCGTGGTGCGCCGGGGCGCCCCGGGTGGGACCTGAACCCAGGACCACTGGCACGGGACACTCGCTGCCATGGACGACGAGACGGACAACCACCCAGACGCCGACGACCACGCCGTGGTGCTCGGCGCCGGCCTCGCCGGGCTGCTCGCGGCGCGGGTCCTCGCCCAGCGCTTCGCCCGGGTGACCGTGGTGGAGCGGGACGAACTCCCCGACACCGGGCCGGCCTTCCGGCGCGGCGTCCTGCAGTCCCGGCACGTGCACGTGCTGTGGTCGCGGGGCCTGGAGGTGATGGAGGCGCTGCTGCCCGGCATCACCCGCGAACTGCTCGCCGCCGGAGCCGCCCTGATGGAGTCCCCGCGGGACTTCCTGTGGCTCAGCTCCGCCGACTGGTTCCACCAGGTGCCCGGGGCCCGGATCCTGGTGGCGCACCGGGAGCTCCTCGACTGGACGCTGCGCCGGGAGGTGCTGCGCGACGACCGCATCCGGATCCGCTCGGGCTCCCCGGCGACCGGGCTCGTCGCCACCGGGGAGAGCCGCACCGTGACCGGGGTCGCCCTGCGCGAAGGCGGCCCGCTGTCCGCCCGGTTCGTGGTCGACGCCACCGGCCGCGGCTCCCGGGCCCCCGCCTGGCTGACGGCGCTCGGCCTCCCGGCACCGGCGACCACCCGCTACGACTCCCACCTCGGCTACTCCAGCCGCTACTACGACCTCCCGCCGGACCCCGGGCGCCGCTGGCACGGCATGTACGTACAGGGCCGCCCCGACAGCCCCCGCGGCGGGGTGCTGGTGCCGCTGGGCGACGGCCGCTGGCTCGCGACCTTGATCGGCAACGGCGAGCACGCCCCGCCGACCGGGGAGGAGGAGTTCCTCGACTTCGCGCGCAGCCTGCGCAGTCCGGCGCTGTACGACGCCCTGCGCGACGCCAAACCGCTGTCCTCGCCGACCGGCTTCCGCGCCACCTCCAACGAGCGGCGCCACTACGAGCGGCTCGACCGCTGGCCGGCCGGGTTCGTGGTCCTCGGCGACGCCGCGTGCCGGTTCAACCCCGTGTACGGGCACGGGATGAGCGTCGCGGCCCTCGCCGCCGAGGCCCTGGCCGAGTCGATCCGCGGGCTCGCCCCACGGGAGATCGCGGGCGCCGCGCGGCGGATCCAACGCCGCACCGCCGCCTCGGCCGACGCTGCCTGGCAGATCGCCACCAGCGAGGACATGCGCTACTCCGAGACCGAGGGGCCGCCGCCGGACCGGGCGACGAAGGTCCTCCAGCGGTACATGGAGCGGGTGATCGTCGGGGCCAACGCCGATCCGGCGATCTCCCGCCCGTTCTTCGGCGTGCTGTCGCTGTCGGCCTCGCCGAACATCCTGCTCAGCCCGGGCACGGTGATCCGGGTGCTGTCGAAGTGGCGGCTGCCGTCGAACCCTTCGGCCGCCGCGTACCCCGCCCACCACGGCCCGCCCGGGGGCTAGCGGCGGCCCGGATCCGCAGAGGTACGCCCGGTGACGGCACGCTGGTACAGCTTCCGGATGTCGTCGTCGAACCAGCTGCTGAACGAGGTGGTCTCGTCGCCGCCCCCGTCCCGGCCGCCGACCACGCCGATCAGGGTGTGGGCGTCGGTCAGCACCGGACCGCCGCTCGTGCCGTCGGGAACGTCCGCGCAATCCAGCCGCAATTGCGTGGGCCCGTCGGCGCGGGCGGTGTTGTAGCAGTCCACCGGCTCCTCCGCCCCGCCCGGGTAGCCCACGACCCGGGCGGGGGCCGGCAGCTGCGGCCGGAACCGGATCGTCTCGGCGCCCGTGGTGACCTCCAGCCGCTCGCCGGGCCGGCCGGGGCGGCGCAGCCGCAGGAACGCCACGTCGTGGTCGGGGTCCTGGTCCTCGCTCCAGCTCGGGTCCACGTCGATCCGGGTGGGCACCCAGACCCCGTACGGTGCCTCGCCGTCGCGGTAGCCGGGGACGAAGACCAGGTTGGTGCGGAAGCCCAGGGCGCCCCGGTAGACGCAGTGCGCGGCGGTGGCGACGAGATCCCCGCCGGGTGAGTGCACGACCACGCCCGAGCAGTGGTGGTCGCCGTCCCCGTCCTCGCCGGGCGAGAACAGCGCCCCGACGGCCGGTTCCGCGGCGATGGTCTCCGCCGCCAGCGGCTCCGAGGGCCGCCAACCGCCGGACCGCCAGTCGGCGGCGGCGTTCCCGGCCTGCCCGGCCTGCGCGGTCTGTCCGTCTTGCCCGCCTTGCGCCCGCTGCCCCGGCGCGGCCGGGACCTCTCGGACGACCCCGTCGAGCAGGGCCTCGGCGGCGCGGTCGGCGGCCTGCGGGTCCTGGACGTAGCTGCCGGCGCCGGGATCGCCGTCCGCGTGGTTCTCCAGGATGCCGCCGAACTCCCAGAGCAGGACGGCGCCGCCGGCGAGCGCCGCGCAGCACAGGCCGAGGGCCACCCGGACCCCGATGGACCGCCCGTGGCCCCTGGGGCCCTTGCTCGACATGTGGCACTCCCGCCCGCTGACTTGCTCGACGCCCTGTTCTACGGGGTCCCCGGGCCGGGAGTTCCGCCACGGAATGTGGCCGTCCTCACAGCCTCCGGACCGTCATCCGCACTCCTTCCCTGCGCCACCCAACTGCCCTAGTCTCCACCGGGTTTGGCGAGTGACCGACCAGTAGGCCCAGCGGGACGAAGGAGCCGGAGCATGGAAATGCGGATGCGGATGCGGGTTCGGATGGCGAGTGCGGCGGCGGCCGGGTGCTCCGCCCTGGCGCTCCTGCTGGGCGCGGCCGCCCCGGCGGGCGCTGCGGCCGCGGCGGCGCAGGGGGACCTCCCGTACGCGGGATCGACCGGCGTCGGCGTGCACAACGCGTACGACAAGGCCAAGTACACCTACTTCGCGGACGCCCTCGACTCGGGCGCGGCGATGCTGGAGCTCGACGTCTGGACCAACTTCTTCGGCAGCTCCTGGCGGGTCTCCCACGACAACCCCTTCGGCAACGACAGCAACTGCGAGAACGCCACCAGCCCCGCCCAGCTGCGCACCAAGTCCCGCAACCAGAACCTGGCCGGCTGCCTCTCCGACATCCGCAGCTGGCACGACGCCCACCCCGGCCACCGGCCGATCGTCCTGAAGCTCGAGCTCAAGGACGGCTTCGCCGCCAACCTCGGGCGCGGCCCCGCCGAACTCGACTCCCTCCTGGCCGCCAAGCTCGGCGACGCCCTCTACCGCCCCGGCCAGCTCGCCTCCGGCCACCCCGACCTGGACACCGCCGCCCGCGCCGGCGCCTGGCCGAGCCGGGCCGCCATGGCCGGGAAGTTCCTCGTCGAGCTGATCCCCGGCACGCTGGAGGAGGGCAACAGCAACGACACCCTGTGGACCGACCGGGAGTACGCCACCCACCTGCGCTCCCTCGCGGCCGCGGGCCGGCTCTCCCAGGCGGCCGCCTTCCCGGCCGTGCACCGCGCCGAGGCCGGCGACCCGCGCGCCCGCTACGCCGACGCCTCGCTGCGCCCCTGGTTCGTGGTCTTCGACGGCGACGCGAGCGCGTACGCGTCCGGCGCGATCGACACCTCCTGGTACGACCGCAACCACTACCTGCTGCTCGCCACCGACGCCCACAACGTGGCGCCGGCCATCGACGGCGTCCACCCGACCGAGGTCCAGGCCCTGGACCGCCTCCGGTTGATGGCCCGCAACCACGCCTCCATCGCCTCCGCGGACTGGTACCCGCTGCCCTCGGTGCTGGCGACGGTGGTGCCCCGGGGTCAGTAACCTTATTGCGAACAGTTCGCAATAAGGGTTTGGGTGTGGTGCGGTGTGACACGGCGTCGGCTTCCGGTGGTCCTCGGAATCGAGTCGTCCTGTGACGAGACCGGAGCCGGCATTGTGCAGGGCGGACGCCTCCTCGCGCACGTCGTCGCGTCGAGCATGGACGAGCACGCCCGCTTCGGCGGCGTCGTCCCGGAGATCGCGGCCCGCGCCCACCTGCACGCCTTCAACCCCGTCGTCCGCCAGGCCCTGGACGAGGCCGGCCTGCGCCCCGGCGACCTCGACGCGGTCGCCGTCACCACCGGCCCCGGCCTCTCCGGCGCACTCCAGGTCGGACTGGCCGGGGCCAAGACCCTCGCGTACGCCCTGGGCGTGCCGCTGTACGGGGTGCACCACCTGGCCGGCCACGTCGCGGCCGACACCCTGGAGCACGGGCCGCTGCCCGACCCGTGCGTGGTGCTGATCGTCTCCGGCGGGCACACCTCCCTGCTGCTCGTACGGGACCTCGTGCGCGAGCCGATCCTGCACCTCGGGGACACCCTGGACGACGCGGCGGGGGAGTGCTTCGACAAGGTGGCCCGGGTCTTCGGCCTGCCGTACCCGGGCGGCCCCGCCATCGACCGGGCCGCCCGCGGGGGCGACCCGGCGGCGGTCGCCTTCCCGCGCCCGCTGCGGGCCGCAGGCGGCCAGGATGCGTACGCCTTCTCCTTCTCGGGGCTGAAGACGGCGGCCGCCCGCTGGGCGGAGGAGCACCGGCGGCGCGGCGAGGCGCTGCCCGTCGCCGACGGCGCCGCCTCGCTCCAGGAGGCCGTCGCCGACGTGCTGACCCGCAAGGCGGTCGCCGCCTGCCGGGAGTACGGGGCGAGGACGCTCGTGGTGGTCGGCGGCGTCGCCGCCAACTCCCGGGTGCGCGACCTCGCGCAGCGGCGCTGCGCCTCGGCGGGGATCGCGCTGCGGGTGCCGCCGATGACGCTGTGCACCGACAACGGGGCGATGATCGCCGCCATCGGCGACCTGCTGGTCCGCTCGGGCGCCGAGCCCGCCCCGATCGAGGTGACGGTCGACCCGTCGGCGCCGCTCGCGTACGCCGCCCTGAACCCGGTGGCGGCCTGACACCGGGTTCAGGGCGGCTGCCGCCGTACCGTTTCCGCGCGCGGGCCGGGTCGTTGACCGGGCATGAAGACGGTGGAGATCACCCCCGAGGTGTACGCGTACGTCCTCGCCCAGACCGCGCCGCCGACGCCCGTCCAGGAGCAGCTGATCGCCCGCACCCGCGCGCTCGGCTCACCCGCGGTGATGCAGGTCCCGCACGAGCAGGGCCGCTTCCTCACCCTGCTCGCCAGGATCGCCGGCGCCCGCCGGATCGTGGAGGTCGGCACCTTCACCGGCTACTCCACGCTCGCCCTCGCCGAAGGGCTCGCGGCGGGCGGGCAGGTGCTGACCTGCGACGTCTCCGAGGAGTGGACCGCCATCGCCCGGGAGGCGTGGCAGGCCGCCGGGGTCGCCGACCGCATCGACCTGCGGATCGGCCCGGCGGCGCAGACGCTGCGCGCGCTCCCGCCGGAGCCGGAGATCGACCTGGCCTTCCTCGACGCCGACAAGGGCGGCTACCGCACCTACTGGGACGAGCTGGTCCCGCGCCTGCGGCCCGGCGGGCTGCTTCTCGCCGACAACGTCCTGTACGGCGGCGCGGCGGCCCGGCCCGACGCGCAGGGCAACGCCCTGGCCGTCCGGGAGTTCAACGCCCACGTCCGCGCCGACTCCCGGGTCGAGTCGGTGCTGCTCCCGTTCGCGGACGGCCTGACCCTCGCCAGAAAACTCTGAACACCCGCGGGACGGCAACGGGCATCCTGGGACCTCAAGATCCCACAAAGGAGCCCCCGTTGTCCCCTGAGCGCCACATACCCTTCCAACGCCTGCACAACTTCCGTGACCTGGGCGGCTACCGCACGGCCGACGGGCGCACGGTCGCCTGGGGCCGGCTCTACCGGGCCGACTCCCTGGGCAAGCTCCAGGGTCAGGGTGGGGGCGGGGATGGGGGCGGGGACTGGGAGCGCTTCCTCGGCCTCGGCATACGCACCGTCATCGACCTGCGCTACCCCTGGGAGATCGAGGCCAGGGGCCGGGTCCCCGAGCCCGGCCGGTTCACGTACGCCAACCTGAGCATCGAGCACCGCCCGTACGACCAGGCCGCC
This sequence comes from Streptomyces sp. NPDC032472, assembly GCF_040636955.1. Taxonomy (NCBI): domain Bacteria; kingdom Bacillati; phylum Actinomycetota; class Actinomycetes; order Kitasatosporales; family Streptomycetaceae; genus Streptomyces; species Streptomyces sp. NPDC032472. Next base: position 8,133 of record NZ_JBEZVK010000048.1, on the reverse strand, counting down.
ATCGACCCCGAGATCGACCCCTGGCGCTACCTCGCCGACCGCTTCGCGGAGGTGGCCGAGGACGGGGTCGAGGAGATCCGGCAGGTCATCGAGCTCATCGCCGCCGGTCCGGGGCCCGCGGTCTTCCACTGCACCTCGGGCAAGGACCGCACCGGCCTCATCGCCGCCCTGGTCCTGTCCCTCCTGGAGGTGTCGGAGGAGCAGATCCTGGCCGACTTCGCGCTCACGGAGCTGGCCACGCAGCGCCTGCTGGCCGACTGGCACGCCGCCAACCCGGGACGCACCATGCGCTGGCCCTCGTACGGCCGCGCCCCGGCCACGGTCCTGGCCCTCACCCTCGCCGACCTGGCCGCACGCCACGGCTCGGTGTCCGCGTACCTCACCGAGACCGTAGGCATCACCGCACAGACCACGGCCCGCCTCCGACAGCGCCTGCTCACCTGATCGCTGTTACCAAATCCCCTCCACCCCTTGCGGGTTGACGAACCGACTACCAACAATGCACATGACAACCGGAGGATCTTCGGTCGTCTCGTCGTCTCGTCATCAGAGGGGAACCCCCACAATGAACAAGCCTCTCGTCGGCGCGATGCTCTCGCTGCTCCTCTTAGGAGCAGCGGCAGCCCCGGCCGCGGCCTCGACCACCCAGGACCGCGCAGCCGCGCCCGTCGCCGTGAACTTCGCGGGGACGGTCGCGCTCAGCAACTGCTCCGGCTCCGTCGTGCGCACGCCGAACTCCCAACCCAACGACCCCGCCCTCGTCCTGTCCAACGGGCACTGCCTGGAGACGGGCTTCCCGGCCGCGGGCGAGGTCATCAAGGACCAGCCGTCCAGCCGCTCCTTCACGCTGCTCACCGCCTCGGGCTCGCGGGCGGGCACGCTGCGGGCGAGCAAGGTGGCGTACGCAACGATGACCGACACGGACATCTCGATCTACCAGCTCACCAAGACGTACGCCCAGATCCAGAGCCAGTACGGCATCGGCGCCCTCACCCTGAACGACGCCCACCCGGTGCAGGGCACCGCGATCAAGGTGGTCTCCGGGTACTGGAAGCGGACCTACAGCTGCAACATCGACGGGTTCGCGTACCGCCTCAAGGAGGGCGCCTGGACCTGGAAGGACTCGGTCCGCTACACCTCGTCCTGCAACACCATCGGCGGAACCTCCGGCTCCCCGGTGATCGACACGACGACCGGCAAGGTCGTCGCGGTCAACAACACGGGCAACGAGGACGGCGGCCGCTGCACGGACAACAACCCGTGCGAGGTCGACGAGAACGGCACGGTGACGGTCCGCCAGGGCATCAACTACGCCCAGGAGACCTACACGATCGTCCCCTGCATCACGACAGGCAACAAGATCGACCTGACCCTCCCCGGCTGCACCCTCCCGAAGCCCTAACCCCACCGGCCCCGCCCGCCCCCACACGGCGGGCGGGGCCGAAGACCTCGGTGGCGCTGGGGTCCCAGTCGGTCACGACGAACCAGGAGCCCTCCAGCGGCCACCCGTGCGCGGGGAACTGGGTGCAGGCCTTCCTCAGGGAGGGGCCTACTTCGTGCCCGGGGTCCATTTCATGCCGAGTCGGTACGCTCGGGAGATCACATCCTGGATGCCGGGGCCGTCCTGCGGCGTGAACCACCGCACCTCGCGTCCGATCACGAGTTCGCCCTTCTGCCGCTTGATCAGGGCTATGGCGCAGGCGTGCGCCTGGGGTGGGCAGCCGTCGAGGTCGACCTGAAAGCGGTCGCCGCGGTCGGAGGTCAGGGTCACCACTGCGTCGAGGCCGCGGAAGTCGCCGGAACCGTCGTAGATGTAGACGAAGAGCAGCAGCTTCTGGAACTCGGCCTGGTGGTCCAGGTTGATGACGAGGTTCTCGCCCGCTGCATGGGCCCCGGTCCGGTCGTCCGAGTCCAGGGCGACGTAGGGGAAGCGGTTCACCGCACCGAACGCGTTCCCCAAGGCCTGGACCACGGTCTTGGTGCCGTCGGTGCACCGGATCATGCAGCCCAGGTCGAGATCCACGGTCCTGGCCGTGGCCGCTCGCAGTGACGCGCGTATCCGGCCGAACAGGCCACGGGCCTCGTCGGCTGCCCGCTCGGCAGCGGCCCGCGGGGACGTCCAGTTCAGATTGACTCTGATCAGCCCTGAGGTCACTCCGTGCTTGTCCAGCGAGACCGTCGGCGAGGCTTTGGTCAGGCTCACTGTGGTCGGCTCGGCCATGGGACACCCTTCTGAGAGAGACCACGCGCCGGATAAGGGACGCAGCCCAGGCCGAGCGCACGGAGCGGCGTGTTCCGGCCGCCTGGAACAGGGAAGTCCCTCGGCCGCGGCCGGGGGCCGGTTTTCCCCGAGCCGAGACCGTTTCGTCACCCCACACCGGTCCCGGAACGCCGACGCCCGGTCGGCACCGCCCCTCGGCACCGCCTGCCGCGGCCTGGCCGCCGGACCCCGTCGCCATCGGCGCGCTGCTCAGCCCGAGAAGTCATCGGGACGCAGCGTATGAGCCTTGCCGCCGCCAGCGTCGACGTACGCGGTGCTGCATCAAGCCCGGTGCCAGGCTTCGGCGTCGGCACTCGTAGACTGCGCGGTCATGACACAACGATGGCCCTTCATCCACCACGTCACCTTCATCGCCTCTGACCTGGAGGCCAGCACCCGCTTCTACACTGCCGCGCTCAAGCCCCTCGGTGTCGTTGGGGAAGCGGCTGACGGCGGAGCGGAGTTCTGGGAAGAGGAGCTGGACACTCCTTCCTTCGGTCTGTACCCCGCGGGCGACGCCACGGTGACCCGGGGCGCACACATCGCGTTCACCGCACGCGACCGAGCCTCGGTAGACACCTTCTATGAGGCCGCCCTGGCCGCTGGTGGCACGTCCCGGCACGAACCCCGGCTCTGGCCCGAGTACCGCGCCTATTGCGCGTTCGTTGACGACCCGGACGGCAACAACGTCGAAGCCGTGTACAAGGAGCAGGCGTAGGTCAGTCGGGTGTGGCCTCGCTCGATGGCGCGGTCCGGATCGAACCCGACCACGAGGCGGGGGCTCTGAACGCCGCGCTCGACCACCTTTGGCCGTGAAAGGGCCCCAGTCTTCCGCCAGGGGCAGCAGGTGGGAGCAGGTCGAGCGTGCCACGAGTGCGGGGTGTGCAGCCGGGGCGCGCCGTCGGCGGACGAGACCGCGCTGCGGAAGTCCGCGTAGTAGTCGCCGGGTACGGCGTCCGCGAGCCACGCCTCCAGGGAGCGGAAGCGGGTGCCGATGCGGTGGCTCGCCGGCGGGTTCTGGAGATCGTTGCCACGGCGGGCCAGGAAGGAGCCCTTGCCGAAGAGGAGGGCCAGGGCGTAGGAGGCGTCGCCGTACCGTTCGCGGAGCTTGGTGAGGGTTCCCTGTGAATGAGCGGCAATTGCGGACCGGTTGGCGTCCTTGAGTGGGGTTACGTTGTTTTCATGGCTTCCAGGACTTCCAGGATCTCGACGGCGACGCATCCCGTGCTCGGCGTTCGTGCACTGAACCGTGCCACGCTTGCTCGGCAGCTGCTGCTGAGCCGGGCCGAGATGGCCGCCTCGGATGCCGTTGAGCAGTTGCTCGGGCTGCAGGCGCAGAACGTGAAGCCGCCGTACTTCCAGCTGCACGCGCGGCTCGCCGGGTTTCGGCCCGCCGAGCTGGCCGGGCTGATGGAGTCGCGCCGGGTGGTCCGGATGGTCACCATGCGCTCCACCCTGCACACCCACACCGCCCGTGACGCGTTCATCCTCCGGTCGCTCGTCCAGGGGGCCCGGGACCGGGAGATCGGGCACTTCCGCAAGGGGCTCGTGGGGGTGGAGCTTGAGCGGCTCGCCGCGCGGGCCCGCGCGTTCGTCGAGGCGGAGCCGCGCACCATGGCCGAGATCCGCGCGGAGCTGCACCGGGAGTGGCCGGGCGCCGAACCGCAGGCCCTGTCCGTCGCCGCGCGCTGCCTGCTGCCGCTCGTGCAGGTGACGCCGCGCGGGGTGTGGGGGTGCAGCGGGCAGGTGCGGTTGACCACCCTGGAGGCGTGGGTTCCGGATGTTGTGGAGGGGCATGTCGGGGATGAGCAGTCGCCGGAGGCGCGGCTGGATGGGCTCGTGCTGCGGTATCTCGGGGCGTTCGGGCCGGCCTCGGTGAAGGACATGCAGGTCTGGGCCGGGCTCACCAGGCTGCGGGAGGCCTTCGAGCGGCTGCGGCCGCAGCTGGCCGTCTTCCGCGACGAGAACGGCGTCGAGCTGTTCGATCTGCCCGACGCGCCCCGGCCCGACGCGGACACGCCGGCACCGCCCCGCTTTCTGCCCGAGTTCGACAACCTCCTGCTGTCCCACGCCGACCGGACCCGCGTCGTCCCGGCCGCGCTCAAGGGGCGGGCCTGGGCCGGGAACCAGGCGTACTGCACCCTCCTCGTGGACGGGTTCCTCGGTGGGCTGTGGCGGTTGGGGGAGGAGGGGGTGCTCACCGTTCAGCTGTTCGGGCACGCTGCGGACGCCGTGAAGGAGCTCGTTGTTGAGGAGGGGGAGCGGTTGATCGCCGGGATGGCAGCCGAAGGCGGGGGTTCCGTGCGCTTCGGGTCAATCCGCGGCTGACGCCGCTCTGGTGGGGCGTACGGGGCGCACGGCACGATGCCTCCCATGACGGAGAACAGCGCCACCGACAGCTTCCTGGACGCCCGCGACTTCCTGCTCGCGCACGGCCGGGACTACGACGCCGCCCGCGCCGGCTTCACCTGGCCCCGCCCCGAGCGCTTCAACTGGGCGCTCGACTGGTTCGACCGCCTTGCCGACCGCTCCTCCCACACCGCCGAGGCGCTGCGCATCGTCGAGGAGGACGGCAGCAGCGAGGGCGTCTCCTTCGCCGAACTCGCCGCCCGGTCGGGGTCGGCCGCCAACTGGCTGCGCGCCCAGGGCGTCGCGGCCGGCGACCGGATCCTGGTGATGCTCGGCAACCAGCGCGAGCTGTGGGAGGTGATGCTCGCCGCGATCAAGCTGCGGGCCGTGGTCATCCCCGCCACGCCGCTGCTCGGCCCCGCCGACCTGCGCGACCGCGTCGAACGGGGCCGGGTCCGGCACGTCATCGCCCGGACCGAGGACACCGCCAAGTTCGCCGAGGTGCCCGGCACCTATACGCGGATCGCCGCCGGGGCCGACGTACCCACCGGCTGGCGGCGGCTCGCCGACCTGTACGAGGCCGACCCGGCCTTCACCCCGGACGGCGAGACCCTCGCCACCGACCCGCTGATGCTGTACTTCACCTCCGGCACCACCGCCCGCCCCAAGCTCGTCGAGCACACGCACGCCTCGTACCCCATCGGGCACCTCTCCACCATGTACTGGCTCGGGCTGCGCCCCGGCGACGTCCACCTCAACATCGCCTCGCCCGGCTGGGCCAAGCACGCCTGGTCCAACCTCTTCGCGCCGTGGAACGCCGGGGCCACCGTCTTCGTGTACAACTACACCCGCTTCGACGCGGAGCGGCTGATGGCCGAGATGGACCGGCACGGCGTGACCACGTTCTGTGCCCCGCCCACCGTGTGGCGGATGCTGATCCAGTCCGACCTGGCCAAGCTCCAGGCCCCGCCGCGCGAGTGCGTCGCCGCCGGCGAGCCGCTCAACCCGGAGGTCATCGAGAAGGTGCGCGAGGCCTGGGGGGTCACCATCCGCGACGGCTTCGGCCAGACCGAGACCACCCTGCAGGTCGGGAACTTCCCCGGGGCCGTGGTGAAGCCGGGCTCCATGGGGCGGCCCGCGCCCGGGTACGAGATCGTGCTGCTCGACCCGGTCACGGGCAAGGTCTCCGCGGACGAGGGCGAGGTGTGCGTGGACCTCGGTCCGCGGCCCGCCGGAGTGATGACCGGCTACCGGGACGACGAGGAGCGCACCGCCGAGGCGATGGCCGACGGGCTGTACCGCACCGGGGACATCGCCTCGCGCGACGCCGACGGCTACCTCACGTACGTGGGGCGGGCCGACGACGTGTTCAAGGCCTCGGACTACAAGATCAGCCCGTTCGAGCTGGAGAGCGCGCTGCTGGAGCACGAGGCCGTCGCCGAGGCCGCGGTCGTGCCCGCGCCGGATCCGCTGCGGCTGGCGGTGCCGAAGGCGTACGTGGCGCTCGCGGCGGGCTGGGAGCCAGGGCCGGAGACGGCCCGGGCGCTGTTCGCGCACTCCCGGGCGGTGCTGTCGCCGTACAAGCGGATCCGGCGGATCGAGTTCGCGGACCTGCCGAAGACGGTGTCCGGGAAGATCCGCCGGGTGGAGCTGCGGGAGCTGACCGCGGCGGGCTCGGGGGCGGAGTACGACGAGGCCGATCTGGGCTGAGCCGCCGGCCACGGCCGCCGGGGGCGGGCTGACCACACGGTCGGCCCGCCCCGGCGTACGGGGTGTCCGTCAGGCGGGGAGGAGCGCCTCGATCGCGGCGATGACCTCGGGGGACTCGGGCTCGGTGCGCGGACGGAAGCGGGCGACGACCTCGCCGGCGGGGGAGATCAGGAACTTCTCGAAGTTCCACTGGATGTCGCCGGCCTCGCCGTCCGCGTCCGGGGTCTTGACCAGCTCGCCGTAGAGCGGGTGTCGGTTCTCGCCGTTGACCTCGGACTTCTCCAGCATCGGGAAGGTGACGCCGAAGCCGGCCGCGCAGAACGTCTGGATGTCCTCGGCGGTGCCGGGCTCCTGCTCGCCGAACTGGTTGCACGGCACACCGATGACGGTGAAGCCCTTCGCCTCGTACGCGAACTGCAGCCGGGCCAGCCCGGAGTACTGCGGGGTGAGCCCGCACTGCGAGGCGGTGTTCACCAGCAGGATCACCTTGCCCTTGTGGGCGGCGAGGCTCGTGGGCTCGTCGGACAGGGTGGTCAGCGGGATGTCGTACAGGCTCATCGGGCTCTCCTCGGCAGAAAAGGGCAGGCCGCGCAGGCTGCAACCAGCGGCTATCGCGTCCGAAAGCCTACGTCCTGCCCGAACGGAACCGAACAGCCGCCGCGGCGGACGGGGCCCCGGCGCCGCCGCACCGCAATCCCGTGGAGCCCGATCGCCAGGCGCGGCATGATCGGCGGCATGGAAGCAGTGGTGCAGAGGGTCCGCACGTCGTGGACGAAACAGTCGCGCGGCGGCCGCGAGGCGGCCCGCCGGAACGCCGCACCCGTGTCCTTTCCCCTCCCGGACGTCCCGCCCCCGTTCGTCCACGAAGTCCTGATGGACGAGCGGGACGGCTTCCGGCCGCGGTCCGCGACGCGCCGCGGACTGCCCGAGGCTGCGGGCGGTTTCGACGCGGCCGTGCTGCTGGACGAGTCGGACGGGTTCCTGCGCGTCCTTCCGGCCGTCACGCCCTTCGGTATGCCGAAGCGGTGGCGGCGGCCGCCGGCGGTCCGGCTCGCCCGGGGCGAGTGGCTGCGCTGGCAGATCAACCACCGCTTTGCCGGCACGCACGGCGACCTGTGGACGTACCGCCTCGACACGTTCAACGTCGCCTACGGGCCGGTCGGCGCCGGGCTCTTCCTGGGCGCCCCCACCCGGCGGGTCGACGAGCGCGCCGTACTGCGCTGAGCCGGGTCGGCGCGGAGGCTAGTAGGGCTTGGTCAGGTTGGTGTTGTTGGTGCGTGTCCTGTGGGTTCGGTGTGTCGTTGAAGACGTGTGACGCCGGAGGAAATTGCATGTGTGCGGGCCGAGTTGGAGGCGTTCGCGGCGGAGGTTTTCGAGCCGTTCGCGCGGAGGGATCAGCGTCGGTGGGGGCAGGTCTATCTGCGGGGGCTGCTGACCGACGGGCAGCGTAAGTCGGTCGAGCCGATGGCTGCCCGGCTGGGTGAGGAGGGGAACAGGCAGGCGCTGGCCCATTTCATCACCACCAGCCCGTGGGATCCGGCGCATGTGCGGGCCCGGCTGGCCTGGAGGATGGAAGGGGCGGTCCGGCCCACCGTGCTGGTCTTCGATGACACCGGGTTCCTCAAGGACGGCAATGCCTCGGCGTGTGTGTCGCGGCAGTACACCGGCACCGCGGGCAAGGTCACCAACTGCCAGGTGGGCGTGTCGCTGCACCTGGCCTCGGATCACGCCTCGGCGGCGGTCAACTGGCGGCTGTTCCTGCCCGAGACCTGGGAGCCGGGGTCTGTGAAGGCGGATCCGGACAAGGTCGCCCG
>NZ_JBEZVK010000047.1:0-51705 GCF_040636955.1 Streptomyces sp. NPDC032472 | reverse complement strand
CGCCGCGCGGGCTGAAATCAGCCCCGCCGGCGTTTGAGGCGCTGGGGGAGGGTCCGGGGGCGGAGCCCCCGGTTTCGGGAAGGGGCGGGGTGGGGAACGGCCCCGCGCAGCGGACCCACCGCACGCCCCCCGGACCGCAACCCCGGGGGGTGGTTACCCCGTTCGGGTCGGATCGTTGTACCGGGCGGGTGCCCGGGCCGCCACCGCGGCCGACCGCACCTCCCGCCAGGTGCCCGCACAACAGGGCCGGCCCCCGCCACCGACCCACCCCGAGGACACCATGACCGCGCCCGGACCCCCACCCCCGCTCGCCGGCGGCCGTACCGGCGCCGACGCCCTGCGCCCCCTCCTCGACACCGTCCTCGACGCCCTCGCCACCGGCGCCCGCGCGCGCGGCGGCCCGCTCCCCGCCGGCGGCCCCGACGTCGTCACCGCCCGCGTCACCGCCGCACTCGGCGACGTGCTCCCCGCCCACGGCACTGGTGCACACGAAGCCCTGCGCACCCTCGTCCACACCCTCGCCGAAGGCGCCGCCGACCCCGCCGAGCCGCTGTGCGCAGCCCACCTGCACGGCCCGCCCCTCGCCGTCGCCACCGCCGCCGACCTCGCCGCGAGCGCCCTCAACCCCTCCCTGGACTCCTGGGACCAGGCCCCCGCCGCCTCGGCGATCGAAGCCCTCGTCACCCGGGCCCTGGCCGCCGAGTTCTACGCCACCCCCGGCGCCCCCGGCACCGCCACCCCCGACGCCCTCGTCACCACCGGCGGCACCGAAGCCAACCAGCTCGCCGTCCTCCTCGCCCGCGAACGCCACGGCCCCGCCCTCACCGTCCTCCACGGCGAGGGCGCCCACCACTCCGTCCCCCGCGCCGCCTGGCTCCTCGGCCTGCGCCCCGCCACCGCCCTGCCCACCCCCTCCGGCGTCCTCGACCCCGCCCGCCTCGCCGACGCCCTCGCCGCCATCCCCGGACCCGCCCTCGTCACCGCCACCGCCGGCACCACCGACGCCGGCCTCATCGACCCCCTCGACGCCATCGCCGACGTCTGCTCAGCCCACGGCGCCGACCTCCACGTCGACGCCGCCTACGGCGGCCTCCTCGCCCTCAGCCCCCGCCACCGCCCCCGCCTGGCCGGCCTCCACCGCGCCCACTCCCTCACCATCGACCTGCACAAACTCGGCTGGCAGCCCGTCGCCGCAGGCCTCCTGGCCGTCCCCGACACCCGCCTGCTGGCCCCCCTCGCCCACCGGGCCGACTACCTCAACCCCGCCGACGACACCGAAGCGGGCCTCCCCGACCTCCTCGGCCGCTCCCTGCGCACCACCCGCCGCCCCGACGCCTTCAAGATCGCCGCCACCCTGCGCGCCCTCGGCCGCGACGGCCTCGCCCACCTCGTCGACCGCACCTGCGAGCTCGCCCACCAGCTCGCCGCCCGCCTAGACGCCCACCCTGCCTTCGAACTCCACGCCCCACCCACCCTCACCACCGTCCTCTTCCGCCCCACCCACACCGACGACAAAACCCTCGCCGACCTGCGCCGCACCCTCCTGCACACCGGCCACGCCGTCCTCGGCCGCGCCACCGCCGACGGCCGCCTCTGGCTCAAGGCCACCCTCCTCAACCCCCACACCACCCCTCAGGACCTGGACACCCTCGTCACCCTCCTGGAAGGCAGCAACCGCCGATGACCGCCCCACTCGATGCACCCCACGACCTCGTCGGAATCGGCATCGGCCCCTTCAACCTCTCCCTCGCCGCCCTCGCCCACGGCCTGCCCGCCCAGGGTGCAGGCGCACTCGCCACCGCCTTCTACGACGAACGCCGCACCTTCCGCTGGCACCCCGGGCTCCTCATCGACGGCACCACCCTCCAGGTCCCCTTCCTCGCCGACCTCGTCACCCTCGCCGACCCCGCCAGCCCCTGGAGCTTCCTCAACTACCTCAAGCACAAAGAGCGCCTCTACCCCTTCTACTTCGCCCAGCAGTTCCACATCCAGCGCGCCGAATACGACGCCTACTGCCGCTGGGTCGCCGACCGCCTCCCCGGACTCCACTTCGGCCACCAGGTCGACGCCGTCCGCTGGAACCACGAACACGACCTCTTCGAAGTCGACTTCACCCAGCTCGACGCCGACGGCGAAGCCGAAGCCCTCGGCCGCACCCACACCCGCCACCTCGTCCTCGGCATCGGCACCGCCCCGTACGTCCCCGAACCCCTGCGCCCCCTCGTCGAGGCGCCCACCGTCCCCGTCATCCACTCCGCCGACTACCTCGACCACCGCGCCCGCATCCTCGGCGCCGACCACGTCACCGTCATCGGATCCGGCCAGTCCGGCGCGGAAGTCTTCCTCGACCTTCTGCGCTCCCGCCCCGCCGGCCGCGAACGCCTCACCTGGCTCGCCCGCACCCCCTCCTTCGCCCCCATGGAGTACAGCAAGCTCGGCCTGGAACACTTCACCCCCGACTACACCCGCTACTTCCACTCCCTGCCCGAAGCCGTCCGCGACCGGCTCATCCCCGCCCAATGGCAGCTCCACAAGGGCATCGACACCGACACCATCGCCGCCATCCACCACGAGCTCTACACCCGCACCCTCCACGGCGGCTGGCCCGACGCCGTCCTCACCCCCGGCGTCACCGTCCGCACCGCCGGCCGCGTCGCCACCACCAAGGTCGAACTCCACCTCGAACACGCCGAGCAGAGCGCCCGCTCCCGCCTCACCACCGACGCCGTCGTACTCGCCACCGGCTACCGGGAACGCCCCCTCACCCGGCTCCTCGCCGGCCTCGACCCGTACCTGCGCAAGGACTCCTCCGGCCGCCCCCGCATCGACGAACGCCACCGCATGGTCCTCGACCCCGGCGTCACCGGCAGCATCTTCGTCCAGAACGGCGAACGCCACACCCACGGCGTCGGCGCCCCCGACCTCGGCCTCGCCGCCTGGCGCAGCGCCGCCATCCTCAACACCCTCACGGGCAAGAACCCCTACCCCGAACCCACCCGCACCGCCTTCACCACCTTCGGCCTCGAACACCGCGAACCCGCCCGCCCCCGCCCCACCGTCGAACTCCGCCCCCTCGTGGACCACCCGTAGCCCCGGACAGGTGACGCGCTGCTATGGTGTGCCGCCAAAGCCACGGCACAACGGGGGAGTTGATGCTGGAACCCGGACGACGCCCGCGGCGTGCCGGCAAGGGCTGGATCATCACCGGCCTGATCGCCCTGACTCTGTTCCTTGCCGCCGAGACGGCCGCGGGCCTGCTCCCCGACCTGTTCAAAGCGGCCTTCGGTGAAAGACCCCGGTATCTGGCACTCGGCACGGCGGCCGCCCTGGCGGTCGCCGGGACCGCGATGTACATCCGGTACCGGCGCTCCCGAACGGAGACCGCCGACGGGCTGCCGGAGATCACCCCGGAACGGCTCCAACGGGCCAGAAACGGACTACTGCACCGCGTCCACCAGACGTGGACCCGCGACCTGGACCACCGATGGGACGACACCGTCCGCATCGAGCTCGGCCTGCTGGACTCACCCGACGCCGTCGACGACCCCTGGGCAGCAACACGCCTCACCACACAGACCGGCACGCCACTGCCCCACGGCACCAGGATGCGAACGGTGTACGAGCAGCACGGCTCGCAGCTCCTCGTCCTCGGCGCGCCCGGCGCCGGCAAGACGGTCCACATGCTGGAGCTGACCCAGGCGCTGGCCGAACGGGCCATGACGGACGGCGAGGCGCCCGTTCCGGTCTTCCTCTGGACGAAGTCGATCCGGGTCGCCACAAGCAATGCGCCACCGAGATCAACGGATTCCTCTCCGCCGACGGGCACCCCCAGGGCGGCATCGCAGTCTCCTGCAGAACCGACGAGTACGAGGCCCTCCCCGAGCGGCTGACCGTCAACGGAGCCGTCGTCGTCCAGCCGCTCCCCGTCTCCGTGGTGCACGGCTTCCTCAACGACGCCGGACCGAGACTCGAAGGCGGAGCGCCGTCCACAGCTTCGGCGCGCCCGAGAAACGCCGGGCCCTCGTCTACGAGGCCTTCCTGGAGAAGATGATCAGCCGGGACCGCACCCTGCGCGGCCGGAGAGTGCCCGCCCGGTACGGCGTGGACGAGGTGACCAGGCGGCTGATGAACATGGCGCGTGACGTGTCGCAGCTCAGCATCCGGGCGGCGTGACCCGGTTCGGCGAGGGCCGGGGGCCGGAGACCACCGGCGTGGCCCCCGCCCCCCAGCACCGCGAACCGGCTAGAACACCGGTACGCCGGCCCGCGTCAGGCGCCAGTCCACCGACGCGAACTGCGCCGGGTCGACCGTCCCCTTCGCCTTCACCCACTGGATGATCGTGTTGCGGATCTCGTCCGAGTTCGCCCACAGCTGCTTCGCCTGCGGCACGTGCGGGAACGCCCCGCCGCCCGAGGCCCGGTAGTTGTTCACCGCCAGCACGAACCGCGCCGCCGGATCCACCGGCTTGCCCTGGAACGACAGCCCCGAGATCCGCGAACCCTTCGGCTGCGCGATGTCGATGTCGTACGACAGCCCGTACACCGCGTCGTAGTTGTAGTCCGGAGTCGCCTCCGCGTTCGTGATCTTCGCCGGATCCACCACCTCACCCGGAGCCGTCTGCACGAAGTACTTCGCCGAGTACTCCAGGTAGTCCTTCAGCTGCGCACCCGTCAGCAGCCGCGCCTCCAGCGTGTTCTCGAACGGGTACAGGCCCGCCGCATCCTTGATCGTCACCTGCCCCGCCGGAATCGCCGCCGTCCGCGAGAAGCACGAAGCCTGCGACAGCACCGGCAGCGCCGCCCACTCCGTACCGGCCAGCGCCCCCTTCACCGTCTCCGCCTGAACGTGGTTGATCAGGTCGATGATCGCGACGTCCTTCACCGGACCCTCCGCCGACGACATCGCCTGCGTGGAGGTGCCGATCACCTGGTTGACGTACGCCACCACCTTGCGGTGCTCGTCCGACAGCAGCCGCACGATCTTCGGGTCCTCCTCGGCCGTGTTGGAGTTCAGCACCTGCGCCGACACCTTCGCCACCGACCAGCGGCCCTTCGCCCACGTCAGCTCGAAGTCGAACAGCGTCAGCCGCTGCCCCCACTTCAGCGGCTCCGACAGCACCACGTCCTTGCCGGTCGCCTTGTTCTTCACCCGGTACTCCGGGATCTCCGTGTGCGCGTGCCCCACCAGGATCGCGTCGATCCCCGGCACCTGCTCCGCCACCAGACCCGCCGCGTTCTCGATGTACGGCAGCTGGTCACCGTACGACGACGTGCCGCTCGACCCCGAGTGCGCCGACACGATCACCACGTCCGCGCCCATCGACCGCAGCCGCGGCACGTACTTCGCCGCCTGCTCCTCCAGCCCCGGGAACGTCATCTTCCCCTGGACGTTCGCCTTGTCCCAGATCGCGATGCCCGGGTTCGTCAGCCCCAGCACCGCCACCTTCACGTCCGGCCCGTGCGGCGTGCGCAGCCGGTGCATGCTGTACGGCGGGAACGCCGGCTGCAGCGTCTTCGCATCCAGCGCGTTCGCCCCCAGCAGCGGGAAACGGCACTGCTCCTGGAACTTGCGCAGCACCGGGATGCCGTAGTTGAACTCGTGGTTCCCGAGCGCCGCCGCGTCGTAGCCGATCGCGTTCATCGCCTGCGCCATCGGGTGCACCGGACCGCGCCGCGCCGTGATCGGGTCGACCTTCGCGTAGTAGTACGACAGCTGCGTGCCCTGGATGGTGTCACCCGCATCGATGAGGAGGGTGTTGCAGCGCCCCTTCTCCGCCCGCACCCGCTCCACCAGCGTCGAGATCTTCGCCAGGCCGACGTCGTTGTGCGCCTTGTCGTCGAACTCCTTGTCCGTGAAGTAGTCCCAGTTGAAGACGTTCCCGTGCAGATCGGTCGTCCCCATCACCGTGAACGCGTACGTCCGCGGGGTCTTGGAAGAAGCAGCAGAAGCAGAACCGGAAGCGGCAGGTGCATCAGCCGCGGCGGCCGGGGTGCTCGTGGCCCCCGCCAGAGCCACGGCCGCGCCGGTGGCAGCCGTGGTGCCCAGAAACGTCCTGCGGTCGAACGCCATTTACATCTCCCCTGTTGAGGCCTGTACAACGCGCGTAGATTCTGACTGATGGGTAACAAGCCGCAACACCCCCGCCAGGTTTCGAAACGATGACCACACCGCAGCACATGGCAGTGCGACAGTGAATCCATGACCACCCAGGACGCACCCCACCAGCCCTACGGCACCCCCGAGGTCCCCCGCGTCGCCGTCCGCGGCGAAGCCCGGCTCGAAGTCGAACCCGAAATCGCCCGCATCGGCATCACCGTCAGCGCCCGCGGCACCGACCGGCGCACCGCCCTCGAAGACCTCACCCGCCGCAACACCACCGTCCTCGAACTCGTCAAGAGCTACGGCGAAGCCGTCGAAAAACTCGAGACCGGCGCCTTCTCCATCACCCCCGAACTCACCCGCCACGGCCGCGCCGAACGCATCCGCGCCTACCACGGCCGCGTCCACGTCACCGCCGAACTCAGCGACTTCACCGCCCTCGGCGAGCTCACCACCCGCCTCGCCGACCTCGAACTCACCAGCGTCGACGGCCCCTGGTGGGCCCTGCGCCCCACCTCGCCCGCCCACGGCGAGGCCCGCCGCCAGGCCGTCCTCGAAGCCGTCCAGCGCGCCCGCGAGTACGCCGTCGCCCTCGGCGCCGAACTCGCCGCCCTCGTCGAGCTCGCGGACATCGGCTCCGAGAACGCCACCCCCTACGGCGCGCGGCCCGCGGGCGGCGGCATGCGCTCCATGGCCTTCGCCGGCGATGCGGAATCCGCCGCGCCGCCCCTCGACCTCGAACCCCAGCGGCAGACCGTTTTCGCCCAGGTCGACGCCCGCTTCACGATGACGCCGCCGCAGCTCTGAAACGCCCGCGGGGGTGCTCATCAGAGCACCCCCGCGCACATTCAACAATTGTCAACAACCTTTTGCCCAAAGGTTGTTGAGTGGACACCCGGAACCAATTACCTACCCATTGGTAGGGGCATACGCTCGCCCCATGCGCCGAGCAAAAATCGTATGTACCCTGGGCCCCGCAACCGACTCATACGACCAGATCAAAGCCCTGGTCGAAGCCGGAATGGACATCGCCCGCCTCAACCTCAGCCACGGCACCTACGCCGAACACGAGGAGCGCTACCAGCGCGTACGCAAGGCCTCCGACGAGACCGGCCGCAGCGTCGGCATCCTCGCCGACCTTCAAGGCCCGAAGATCCGCCTCGGCCGCTTCAGCGAAGGCCCCGTACTCCTTGAACGCGGCGACACCTTCACCATCACCGTCGAAGACGTCGAAGGCGACCGCCACACCTGCGGCACCACCTACAAGGGACTCGCCGCCGACGTCACCACCGGCGAACGCATCCTCGTCGACGACGGCCGCGTCAGCCTCGAAGTCACCGCCGTCGACGGCCCCCGCGTCCACACCCGCGTCATCGAAGGCGGCATGGTCTCCGACCACAAGGGACTCAACCTCCCCGGAGTCGCCGTCTCCGTCCCCGCCCTCTCCGACAAGGACATCGACGACCTCCGCTGGGCCCTGCGCACCGGCGCCGACGTCATCGCCCTCTCCTTCGTCCGCAGCGGCCGCGACATCGAGGACGTCCACCGCATCATGGACGAGGAAGGCCGCCGCCTCCCCGTCATCGCCAAGGTGGAAAAGCCCCAGGCCGTCGAGGTCATCGACGAAATCGTCGCCGCATTCGACGGCATCATGGTCGCCCGCGGCGACCTCGGCGTCGAAATGCCTCTCGAACAAGTCCCCATCGTCCAAAAGCGCGCCATCAAACTCGCCAAGCGCAACGCCAAACCGGTCATCGTCGCCACCCAAATGCTCGACTCGATGATCGACAACTCCCGCCCCACCCGCGCCGAAGCCTCCGACGTCGCCAACGCCGTCATCGACGGCACCGACGCCGTCATGCTCTCCGGCGAAACCAGCGTCGGCAAATACCCCGTCGACACCGTCAAAACCATGTCCCGCATCGTCGAAGCCGCCGAAGAGGACATCCTCGCCAAGGGCCTCCCCCCGCTCACCGACCGCAACAAGCCCCGCACCCAGGGCGGAGCCGTCGCCCGCGCAGCCGCCGAAATGGGCGACTTCCTCGGCGCCAAATTCCTCGTCGCCTTCACCCAGAGCGGCGACACCGTCCGCCGGCTCTCCCGCTACCGCTCACCCATCCCCCTCCTCGCCTTCACCCCCGACCCCGCCACCCGCTCCCAGCTCAACCTCACCTGGGGCGTGGAAACCTTCCTCGGACCCCACGTCGACTCCACCGACGCGATGGTCGCCCAGGTCGAGGAGGAACTCCTGCGGATCGGCCGCTGCGTACGCGGCGACGTCGTCGTCATCACCGCCGGCTCCCCGCCCGGAGTCACCGGCTCCACCAACCTCGTCCGCGTCCACCACATCGGCGACGCGGTCCGCTAGTCGGCCGCCCCTCCCCACCGCCCCGCACGCCCCCGCCCGGACCCGTACACCGGCCGGGGGCGCAGCCGTAAGGGGAGGCGAGGGCGAGACGAGGGGAGGACGGGGAGAGAGGGGGAGACGAGGGGAGAGGAGGTGGGGAAAGGAACCGGAATCACTGCGTCACCACCCCGCCCCACGGCACAATCCATGGAGTCGGCAACGAAACACCCGCACCACCCCACCCCACTTGGAGCAGCCGGTGTCGTCGCAGGAAACCCCCATATCCCTCACGCCGCAACAAGCCGCCACCGGCGTCGTGATCACCGTCCCCCTGCCCGACGGCACCACCGCCACCCTCCGCATCCCACCCGCCCGCAACGGCGACCTCGTCCGCGCCCGCATCGGCGACCGCGAAGTCCTCCTCCGCATCCAGATCGCCGGCGCCCCCGCACCACCCGCCAAGTCCAACCCCCTGGGCTGCCTCCTGGGCCTGGTCATCGCCATCGCCGTCATCGCCGGCATCGTCGCCCTCAGCAACAACGACGACGACCACAAGCGCCCCACGGCCCGCGCCACCCCCACGTACTCCTACTCCCCGGCCCCCCTGCCCTCCCTGAACCTCGACCTCGACCCGACCACCGCTGCCCCCGAACCCAGCCCCTACGACGAGGGCACCTGCCTCAACGGCAGCCTCCCCGACTCCACCACCGCCACCCGCGTCACCGGCGTGAAGGAAGTCCCCTGCTCCGCCTCCGACGCCCACTACCGCGTCATCCAGCGCTTCTCCTTCACCAAGGACATGGACCGCTGCAACGCCAACTCCGACACCCAGTACGCCTTCTCCCACAGCTACACCCGCAACGGCGTCCCCATCAACGAATACGTCTACTGCCTGATCGGCCTCGGCTCCTACGCCCGCCCCTGACCTCACACCAGCGACCGCCCCGGCCCCAGCCGAACGAACGTCACGGCCGCATGCACCACCACCGCAACCGGCAGGGCAACGAACACCTCACCCGGCATCGCGCCGAGCACGGCCAGAGAGCAACACACCAGAACAGCCAGGAAAGTGGGCACCGCCGAAAGGAAGGCGATCCGCACCCGGATACGACGACTCACCACACAACTCCTCAAGTCCATCGAACAACAGTGAAAAGGACGTGCCGGGCCCGTCAGGCCCCCGCAGCCCGACGAGCCGCATCCACATAGGCGGCCAACTCACGCCACTCATCGGCCACGGCATCGGCGGGCTCCCCGGACATGGCGGCCGGATCCTCCTGCCAAGCACCCCGCACACCAGCCGCGATACCGGCGTCCCCACCGGTGAACAACACGCTCAGCTCGTCCATACGGGCAACCAGCCGCCGTACCGCCGGATCCGCGACAGGAGTCCCGGCCACCCGCAGCCGATCCACCCGCCGATACAGCTCGGGCCACTCCACCTCCAGCAGGTAATGAGCCGCATCCGCCAACCCGGCCGCCCGCGACCGCAAAACCCCCATCTGCTCGGCATCCAGATGTCGGCGCAGCACGCCCTCACCCTCGGGACCGGCACCCCCGATCGCCCGCAACGCCTCGACCAGCGCATCCGCCGTCGGAGCCTGCCCGGCGGCCAACCGCTCACCCAGCCCCACCAGGCGATCCCGCAACACCCCGAGCGCGGCCAGGGAAGCCTCGACACTCGCCAGGTGATCACGGACCAGCCGCACCGGATCCACCCCGCGGTCGAGGCAGACGGCAATCGACTCCAGGCCCAACCCCAGGCCGCGCAGCGCAAGCACCTGGTACAGCCGCACCAGGTCCCCCTCGGAATACTCCCGATGCCCGCCCGCGGTGCGGCGGGACGGACTGAGCAGACCTATGGCGTCCCAATGGTGCAGCGTGCGTACGGTCAGACCGGAGGCCGCAGCAAGCGGCCCCACTCTCCAGGACATGGGTGCGTTCATGCACCCACCATGCATCCTGACGCCGCGTAAGGATCAAGCTAGTGCTTCGCCCCGACGTGAAGGTCCATGAGCGCCGCGGATTCCTTCCGGGCGATGGAGACGTTGAAGGGGTTGCTGCCCCGGGCCAGAATGGTCCACCGCACCCCGACCTTGGTCAGAGTTTCGGTGCAGAGGCGCCGGATGTCGTCGGACGTGTTGGTGAAGAAGTAACGCGGGTACTCGTACCGCTTGCCGTTGCGCACGGTCCAGTTGGTCGTGCGGCAGCCGTCCGAGTGAATGAGCCCCCGGATGAACTCCCAAGGGGGCGCGTCCACGATCTCCTGCTGCCAACCCTCCAGCGCGATGCGCCGCTCGTTCTTCTTGCCCGGCCCGTGCTGCGGGAACAGGCATATCCAGTGTTGTGTGTACGACTTGACCTCCACACAGCCGCCGCGCTGCCGCCGGCTCACCCTCGGGAGGGGCATCACGCGGCGCATGGCCTCCTCGGCGGCATCTATGAGCCCGGGCCATACAGTCCCGCAGAAGACGGAGAGGTGGTGCTGCTTGCACTTGGAGATGATGTGGCCGTCGCCGAGGTAGAGGCCCAGCAGATAGGCGTACGCCGCGTGGTCGAAGGCGCGGCCGGTGCACCGGGGGCAGTCCGTGGGCGGCACGTAGGTCTCGCCCCGGCGCTTGCGGTCCTCGTACCGCCACCAGCCCACAGTGCCCCGCGGGACCCCGAGCCGCTCGGCGACTTCGGCGTTCCTCATGCCGCCGCGTAACAGGAGGAGTGCGGATTCCCGCACCGAAGGGTTGTGCTGTTCCATGTCTTTCCAGCCTCGCGGTCTAGTGCTTGGGGCCGACGTGTAAGTCCATCAGCGCCACGGATTCCTTGCGGGCCACCGAGACGTTGAACGGGTCGCTGCCGCGTGCCAGGACAGTCCACTGGACGCCAACCTTGGTGAGGGTGTCGGTGCAGAGCTTCCGGATGTCGTCCGACTTGTTGGTGAAGAAGTAGCGCGGGTACTCGTAGCGCTTCTTCACCCCGCCGACGATCCGGGTCGTCCAGTTGGTGATCCGGCACCCGTCGGAGTGAATCAGACCCCGGATGAACTTCCAGGGGTGCGCGTCGACGATCTCCTGCTGCCAAGGTTCGAGGATGATGCGCCGCTCGTGCTTTCTGCCCGGCCCGTGCTGGGGGAACATGCATAGAAGATGCTTCGAGTAGACCTTGACGTTGTGGCAGCCGACCTTGCGCACTCGGCAGACCTGGTTGAAGGGGAACACCCGCCGCATGGCCTGCTCGGCGGCCTCCATGATGCCGGGCCAGCGATCGTCGCAGGTGACCATGAGATTGGGTACCCGGTGGGCCGAGTAGCGGCTTATGTGGCCGTCGCCCAGGTAGAGGCCCAGCAGGTACGCGTAGGCCTCGGTGTCCAACGCGTGGCCGTCACAGCGGGGGCAGTCGGGCCGGTGCGGCCCGGGGCACTCGCCACGCTTGGCCCGATCCATGTGCTTCCAGTAGCTGACAGTGCCGAGCGGAACGCTCAGGCGTCGAGCCACCTCGGCATTCCGTATGCCATCGCGGAGCAGGGCAAGGGCCGTTTGGCGTACTTCGAGGCGGTGGAATCCCATGCCGCCACTGTGCGTGATGCGAAGTGGCTATGTGTAGTAAAAAGCGAACGTTCACGCGAAGGTGAACGTCCGCTTTTCGGACAGTGCCGGGTATGGGATTCGAACCCACACGTCCTCTCGGACAGAGGTGTTTGAGACCTCCGCGTCAGCCAGTTGCGCCAACCCGGCGGGAGTGCCACGTCGGAGTGTACCGGGTGACCGCGCGGCAGCGCTGCTAGGTAGGCTCATCCCAGCAGTCCAGCCCGCATCGAGGAGCCATCCGTGACCGCCGAGCACGAGTCGACGCCCATGCCCGACGCCGACCAGTCGCACGTTCCGCCGCTGACGACCCGTGTCGTCATCGCCGAGGACGAGGCGCTCATCCGTCTCGACCTCAAAGAGATGCTCGAGGAGGAGGGCTACTCCGTGGTCGGCGAGGCCGGGGACGGGCAGAGCGCCGTCGAGCTGGCCCGTGAGCACCGGCCCGACCTGGTGATCCTGGACGTGAAGATGCCCGTGCTCGACGGGATCTCCGCCGCGGAGAAGATCGCGGAGGAGTCCATCGCCCCGGTGCTGATGCTCACCGCGTTCTCGCAGCGCGACCTGGTCGAGCGGGCCCGGGACGCCGGGGCCATGGCGTACCTGGTGAAGCCGTTCAGCAAGAGCGACGTCGTGCCGGCCATCGAGATGGCCGTGTCCCGGTTCGCGGAGCTGCGGGCGCTGGAGAAGGAGGTCGCGGACCTCTCGCAGCGCCTGGAGACGCGCAAGCTGGTGGACCGGGCCAAGAGCATCCTGCAGACGCAGTACGGGCTGACGGAGCCGGCGGCGTTCCGCTGGATCCAGAAGACGTCGATGGACCGCCGCATGTCGATGCAGCAGGTCGCCGAGGCGGTCATCGAGGACGCCGAGGAGAAGAAGAACGCCGCCAAGGGGTAGCTCCCCCCTGTTCGGCGTCTTGCCCCCTTTCCGGCGTCCGGCGCCGAGGTACGCGTGAGGCCCGCCACCGGGTTCGGTGGCGGGCCTCGTGGCGTGTCCGGGGCGGGTCAGTCCTCGCCGAGGTAGGCCTTGCGGACGTCCTCGTTGTGGAGGAGGTCCCGGCCGGTGCCGGAGAGCACGATCTTGCCGATCTCCATCACGTGGGCCTGGTCGGCCAGCGAGAGCGCCGCCTGGGCGTTCTGCTCGACGAGCAGGATGGTCATGCCCGTGGACTTGAGCTCGGCGATGGTGGACATGATCTTCTGCATCATCAGCGGGGAGAGGCCCATGGAGGGCTCGTCCAGCATGAGCAGCTTGGGCTGGGACATGAGGGCCCGGCCCATGGCGAGCATCTGCTGCTCACCGCCCGAGAGGGTGCCGGCGGCCTGCTTGCGGCGTTCGCCCAGGATGGGGAACATCTCGTAGGCGCGCTGGATGTCCTTCTCGATGCCGTCCTTGTCGGAGCGCAGGAAGGCTCCGAGCTGGAGGTTCTCGGCGATCGTCAGCCGGGGGAAGATGTGGCGTCCCTCGGGGGAGTGGGCGAGGCCCAGGGAGACGATCTTGTGCGCGGGTACGCTGCCGAGGGGCTGGCCGTCGAAGGTGATGCTTCCGGAGCGGGGCTTGATGAGTCCGGAGAGCGTGCGCAGGGTGGTGGTCTTGCCGGCGCCGTTGGTGCCGACGAGGCAGACGATCTGGCCTTCTTCGACGGTGAAGGAGATGCCCTTGACGGCCTCGATCTTGCCGTAGGCGACCTTGAGGTCGTTGACCTCGAGGAGTGCGGTCACTTGGCTTCTCCGTCCTTGCTGGTGGTGCTGTCCGCCGGTGCCGCGTCAGCGGCCTCGGTGGTCTCGGCCTCGGCGACCTCGGCCTCGGTGGTCTCGGCCTCGGTGGTCTCGACCTCGGCCTCGGTGGTCTCGGCCTCGGTGGTCTCGGCCTCGGCCTCGGCGTCCGTGGCGTCCGCGGCTGCCGCCTCGGGGGCGTCGGCCTCGGGGGCGTCGGCCTGCGGGGCGTCGGCGTCGGGGGTGTCGTCGGCCTCGGCGGGCTCCGCGTCGGCCTGCTCCGCGTCGGCCTGCTCGGCGGCGGCCGCCTCGGCGGCTTCGACCTCCGCGGCCTCCGCCGCGCCCGGGTCGCCTTCGAAGGGCTCGCCGAGGTAGGCGGCGATGACGCGCTCGTCGCCCTGGACCTCGGCGGCGGTGCCCTCGATGAGCTTCTCGCCCTGGACCAGGCAGGCGACGCGGTCGCAGAGGTTGAAGATGAAGCGCATGTCGTGCTCGATGACGAGGACGGCGATGCCCATGTCCCGGATGGCGAAGATGAGTTCTTCGGCGGCGCGGGTTTCCTGCGGGTTCATGCCGGCGGTGGGCTCGTCGAGGAGCAGGAGGCCGGGGTCGCTGGCGAGGGCGCGGGCGATTTCGAGCTTGCGCTGCTCGCCGTAGGGGAGGTTCTTCGCCAGGTGCTGGGCCTTGTGCTCCAGGCCGATGAACTCGAGGAGTTCCATGGCGCGGGCCTCGGAGGCGGCTTCGGCCTTCTTGAAGCCGGGGCCGCGCAGGAGGGCCGACCAGAGGCCTTCCTTGGTCCGGGTGTGGCGTCCGACGAGGACGTTCTCCAGGACCGTCATGTTGGCGAAGAGGCGGATGTTCTGGAAGGTGCGGGCGATGCCTGCCGTGGTGACGAGGTGGGGCTTGGGCGGCAGGACGGTGCCCTTGTAGCTGACGGTGCCCTCGGTGGGGACGTACAGGCCGGTCAGGCAGTTGAAGAAGGTGGTCTTGCCGGCGCCGTTGGGGCCGATGAGTCCGACGATCTCGCCCGAGTTGACCTGGAGGTCGACGCCCTTGACGGCGGTGAGGCCGCCGAAGCGCATGGTGACGCCCTTGGCTTCGAGGACGGTCTCGCCGGCCGGGGTGGCGGCGGGCTTGGTGGTGGTGTCGGTGCTGGTGGTCATGGTGTTCACGCACCCGCCTTGGCGGTGGCCAGGTCGGTGGGGGCCTGGTCAGCGGTTTCGTCGTGGTACTCGAGCTGTGCACGCTTGTTGGCGATGAGGCCTTCGGGGCGCAGGCGCATGAGCAGGATGAGGGCGATGCCGAAGCCGAGGAGCTGGTAGTCCTGGAGGAACTGGAGCTTCGCCGGGATGAGGAAGAGGAGCGCCGAGCCGAGGATCGGGCCGCGGATGGTGCCCATGCCGCCGAGGATGACGGCGGCGAGGAGGAACGCGGAGTTCGGCGGGACGGGGCCGGCGAAGACGTAGTTCTCGGGGACGACCGTGGTGTTGACGTGGGCCTGGACGGTGCCGGCGAGGCCGGCGAGGGTGGCGCCGAGGGCGAAGGCGATGAGCTTGACGCGGAAGCCGTTGATGCCCATGGCTTCGGCGGCGGTCTCGTCCTCGCGGATGGCGACCCAGGCGCGGCCGATGCGGCTGTTGCCGGCGCGGGCGAAGACCGTGATGACGAGGGCCATCACGAGGAGCATCAGGAGGTAGTAGTTGGCGTAGGCGCCGAGGGTGATGCCGAAGACGGTGTGGGACTCCCCGAAGTTCCACCCGAAGAGGTCGAGGTGGGGGATGTTGGGGATGCCGTTGGGTCCGTTGGTGACCTGGGGGCCGGAGGTGCCGTCGAGGTTGCCCATGGCGATGCGGAAGATTTCTCCGAAGCCGAGGGTGACGATGGCGAGGTAGTCGCCGCGCAGGCGGAGGGTCGGGGCGCCGATGACGACGCCGAAGACCAGGGAGGCGAGGGCGCCGACGATGACGGCGGCCCAGAAGGGGAGGTGTACGCCGAAGGCGGAGGCGGTGCTTCCGGAGACCAGGGCGGCGGTGTAGGCGCCGACGCCGAGGAAGGCGACGTAACCGAGGTCGAGGAGGCCGGCGAGGCCGACGACGACGTTGAGGCCGAGGGCGACGGTCGCGAAGATCAGGATGTTGACCGCGATGAGGGTGTAGGTGTCGCCGCTCTGCTGGATGAAGGGGAAGGCGACGAAGGCGGCCATGGTCGCGATGATGGTGACCTGGCGGTTGTTCGCGGTGATCTCGGTGAAGCGGTCGGTGACGCCGGACTTGAGGAGTCCGGTGGCGGCGAGGCTGACCGTGATCAGGTACGCGATGAAGAGCTGCGGTTCCTTGTCATCGGTGTCGATGCCGAAGGTGATCACGTACAGGGCGAAGGCGTAGACGCCGACGATGATCAGGATCTCGGCCCAGGAGGGCAGCTTCTTGGCGGCGGTGGCCTTGCGGGTGTCGTCGGGGAGCTTGAACGCGGCGATGGCCGGGATCAGGGAGCCGACGAGGGCGAGGTAGGCGCCGGGTTCGAGGTTGACGACGCCGCCGAGTTCGACCGAGATGGCGATGGCCGTGAACCAGGTGGTGGCGGCGGCACCGAGGGCGAGGAACCGCAGGGCGTTGCGGGTGCCCTTGGGGGCGAGCCAGCCGAGGCCCTTGACGCCGAGGGCGGAGAGGGCGTAGAGGCCGGTGAGGAGTGCGCCGAAGAGGCTGAGGAGCTGGAGGGGCGCCGGGTTGCCGTAGATGGTGAGGTCGCCGGGGAAGGCGGCGGTCCAGGTCCAGGCGGTGAAGGCGCTGACGATGGTGAGGAGCGAGCCGCCGGCGATGGCGTACAGCATGGTGGTGCTGCTGGCGGTCTCCTCGGCGATGCCGGGTTCCAGGGTGGCTTCGTTGGTGGTCATGGTTCTCACGCCCGATCCGCGACGCGTTCGCCGAGCAGGCCTTGGGGCCGCACGAGGAGGACGACGATGAGGAGTACGAAGGCCCAGACGTTGGACCAGGCACCGCCGCCGAGCTGCTGCATGCCCGGGATGTCCTCGATGTAGGCGATCGAGAGGGACTCGGCGAGGCCGAGGACGACGCCGCCGACCATGGCTCCGTAGATGTTGCCGATGCCGCCGAGGACGGCTGCGGTGAAGGCCTTGAGTCCGAGGATGAAGCCCATCTCGAAGTTGATCTGGCCCTTGTCGACGCCGTAGGCGACGGCGGCGACGGCGGCGAACGCGGCACCGATGGCGAAGGCCATGACGATGATGCGGTCGGTGTTGATGCCCATCAGCTTGGCGGTGTCGGGGTCCTGGGCGGTGGCCTGCATGGCGCGGCCGCTGCGGCTCTTGGCGACGAAGAGGCCGAGGGCGAGCATGCAGAGCGGGGCCAGGGCCAGGACGAAGGCGTCCGAGCGCTGGATGGCGAGGTTGTCGGTGATCTGGAAGGCCTTGCCGGTGAACTCGGGGAAGGTCACGGCCTTCTTGGCGTTCGGGTAGAACTGCCAGACGAGCTGCTGGAGCGCGATCGAGAGGCCGATGGCGGTGATGAGGGGTGCCAGCCGGGGGGCGCTGCGCAGGGGGCGGTAGGCGAAGCGTTCGGCAGCGGTCGCCACGGCGACGGAGGCGAGGGCGCCTCCAAGGATCATGAGGGGTATCGCCACCAGGAGCGAGGTTCCGCTCGGGAGTGCGGTGTAGGTGGTGAGGGCGCCGAAGCCCCCGATCATGAAGATCTCGCCGTGGGCGAAGTTGATGAGCTGGACTATGCCGTAGACCATGGTGTACCCGATGGCGATGAGGCCGTAAAGGGCACCGAGGGACAGGCCGTTGGCCAGCTGTTGCGGCAGTTCGTGCACCGCAGGGCCTCCGATGTGCGTGTCGGATAAGAGTCCGCGCGAGGGCGCTGTTTGCGCCCTCGCGCGGCTTTGTTCTTGGGGTGGGTCAGGTGTGGTTGCCGTGAGGCGTGGCGACTACTGGTTGAAGGTGTCGCTCTTGACGTCGATCCACTTGCCGCCCTCGACCTTGTAGACCGTGAGCTGCTTGTTGGTGGTGTCGCCGTTCTCGTCGAAGGAGACCTTGCCGGTCACGCCGTCGAAGGAGACCTTGCCGAGGGCGTCGACGACCTTGGCGCGGGCATCGGTCGGGACCTTGCCGTTGTTGGCGGCGACGACGGCCTTGACGGCCTGGATGACGGCCCAGCCGGCGTCGTAGGAGTAGCCGCCGTAGGCCGCGTAGGGGTCCTTGTAGCCGCCGGCCTTGTAGTCCTCGATGAACTTCTTGGCGGTGTCGAGCTTCTCGACGGGGGCGCCGATGGAGGTGGCGAGGTCGCCGTCGTTGGCCTCGGCGGAGGCGGAGATGAAGGCGGGGTCGTAGATGCCGTCGCCGCCGAAGAGCGGGACGTTGGCGCCGGTCTTCTTGATCTGGTCGGAGAGGAGGCCGCCCTCGGGGTACTGGCCGCCGAAGTAGACGGAGTCGGCGCCGGAGGACTTGACCTTGTCGGCGGTGGAGGAGAAGTCGGTCTCCTTCACGGTGACGTGGTCGGTGCCGACGACCTCGCCGCCGAGCTTCTTGAACTCCTCGGAGAAGATGCCGGCGAGGCCGGCGCCGTAGGTCTGCTTGTCGTCGACGACGAAGACCTTCTTCTTGCCGGCGTCCTTGAAGAGGTACTGGGCGGCGAACTTGCCCTGGACGACGTCGGTGGCGGCGGTGCGGAAGTAGGTCTTGAAGGGGCGCTTGAACTCGCCCTTGCCCCAGTTGTCGCCCTGGCTGAGGGCGGGGTTGGTGTTGGCGGGGGAGACCTGCGCCAGGTTGGCGGAGGCGAAGACGCCCTGCATCTGCTGGGCGACACCCGAGTTCAGGGGGCCGACGACGCCGAGAACGTCCTTGTTGCCTACGAGCTTGGTGGCATTTGCCTGTCCGGAGGCAGGAACTGCCTGGTCGTCGAGCGCTTCGACCTTGAATTCGACGCCGGGGACCTCATTGTTCTTGTTGGCGGTCTTTGCCGCGAGGTCGACCGAGTTCTTGATGCCCTGGCCGAGGGCCGAGAGCGAACCGGTCAGAGGGGCGTCCACGCCGATGACGACGACGGTCTTGGAGCCGTCGGCCTTGTCCCCGGTCTTCCCCGCGTCGCGCGATCCGCAGGCGGTGAGGGTCAGTGCTCCCGTGGTGATCACGGTGGTGAGGACAAGCAGAGAACGGTGTCGCACGATTCTTCCTTTCCCTGGCGCGGCCGCCTCAGTTGAGGTGCCGATGGGTCGCCGGGCCGCACTGGGAGTTCCACGGCCGTGCTGGGTTGCGCCGAGTGGCGCGGTGACTGGCCGTGACTCTAGGCCCGAGGTGGCGAGCGCGGGGAGCGGGCAAAGGAGGATGTGACTGTCTTGTTATGCCAAAACCAAGAATGCGTGGTGAGAGTTCGGACAGATCGGACGTTTGGCGACGTCGGAGAATGTCCACATCGCGAGAATTCCCCGGATCTCTAAGGGGCTTGAGGGCCTCATGGTCCTGTCATCGATCAAAACCGGCCGAATGTCGCGGTACGTGTCCGAAACAATCCCCGGGGTGGCATTCCGCGCGGGAAAAAGGGGATTCTGTGGGGCGTGGGCATTACTGAGGGTAATGACGCTTCTTGATCCACTTCGGGTGATTGGATCTTGGTCGGTGGGCCCGCACTGCCCCCGACCTGCGCGGGCGCCCCGCGGTGCCCGATGCCCGGAAGGCGGACACGGTGCGCGGGATTCCGGTCACCCGGCCGGGCTGGGCGGCCGCCAGTTCTCCGAGCTCCACGTGGCCCCGTTCTGCTCGGCGCAGCGCTGCGCCACGAGCCGGTCGACCGCCTCAAGTGCCTTGTCCAGACCGTGAGTTCGCTCCTCGGCGCGGCCTGCGGCGACGGCCTCCTCGTGGATCGCGTACTGCTCGTTCGACAGGCCCTTCTGCTCCCAGTCCAGGCCGGCCCACTTACTGCCCTTCAGGGCCTCTTTCGCCCAGTAGCCAACCAGACTTGTGCATACCTGGGCAGGTGAGGACGGGCTGGGTTCCGTTTCCCGGGGGGATTTGGGGGCGGATGCGGTGCAGGCGGTGCCTGCGAACAGGGCGAGCGCCGCGAGGAGGGCGGCGGCGCCGTGGCGGGCCGTGCGGGGTGGCTGCGTACCCATGTCCAGGACGGTAGGCCGTCACCTTCGGTGACACAACGGCCGGGGCGGCACCGGGTGCGGACTGGCGGATTCCGTGCGGTTGCGGGCGGGTCGGGCGGCCCGCGGATCGCGGATCGGGCCGCGCGCGGCGCTCGCGTACGCGGCTCGCGGACGAGGCTCGCGTACGGGGCGCGGCGCCGCCGTGGAGCGCGGCAGGCCCGGATCCTGCCCTTCGGCGGGGCGGGATCCGGGCCTGCGGGGGCCGGGCGGGGCCGGAGCGCGGGCTCCGGGCGGGTGTCAGGCGTCGGCGGCCGCGGCGGCCCCGCCGTCGCGCAGCAGGCAGGTCAGGCGGGCGCTGCAGACCCGGCGGTCCTGCTCGTCGGTGATGACGATCTCGTACGTGGCGGTGGAGCGGCCGCGGTGCACGGGCGTGGCCGTGCCGGTGACCAGGCCCGAGCGGGCCCCGCGGTGGTGGGTGCAGTTGAGGTCCACCCCGACGGCGATCTTGTTGATGCCGCCGTGGAGCATCGCGCCGACCGAGCCGAGGGTCTCGGCCAGGACGGCGGAGGCCCCGCCGTGCAGCAGTCCGTAGGGCTGGGTGTTGCCCTCGACCGGCATGGTGCCGACCACGCGGTCCGCGGAGGCCTCGAGGATGCGGATGTCCATCCGCTCGCCGAGGTGGCCCGCCGAGAACAGCGCGGGCAGGTCGATGCCCAGGGCCGCGTACTCGTCGAGGACCTCCTGCGGGAACTTCACAGCGTGCTGCTCGCCCATGGGCCGGCTCCGTTCGTCAACGCTCGTTAACCATCTTGTCCTGACGTCGTTCTATCAGGCCGGTTCGAAGCGCACGACGACGGACTTGCTCGCAGGGGTGTTGCTGGTGTCCGCGGTGGAGTCGAGCGGGACCAGCACGTTCGTCTCGGGGTAGTAGGCGGCCGCGCAGCCTCGGGCGGTCGGGTAGTGCACGACGCGGAAGCCGGGGGCGCGCCGCTCGACGCCGTCCTTCCACTCGCCGACCAGGTCGGTGTACGCGCCGTCGGCGAGCCCGAGCAGGGCCGCGTCCTCGGGGTGGACTAGGACGACGCGGCGGCCGCCGGTGATCCCGCGGTAGCGGTCGTCGAGGCCGTAGATGGTGGTGTTGTACTGGTCGTGGCTGCGCAGGGTCTGCAGCAGCAGCCGGCCCTCGGGGAGGTCGGGGTACTCCACGGGCGCGGCGGTGAAGTTCGCCTTGCCGGTCTTGGTGGGGAAGCGGCGCTCGTCGCGCGGGGCGTGCGGGAGGCGGAAGCCCTCGGGGCGGGCGGCGCGGGCGTTGAAGTCCTCGAAGCCGGGGACGACGCGGGCGATCCGGTCGCGGATGGCGCCGTAGTCGCGCTCGAACTCCTCCCACGGGGTGGCGGAGGCGTCACCGAGGACGGCGCGGGCCATGCGGGCCACGATCGCCGGCTCGGAGAGCAGGTGCGGGGAGGCGGGGGCGAGGTTGCCGCGGGAGGCGTGGACCATGCCCATGGAGTCCTCGACGGTGACGAACTGCCGGCCCGAGGCCTGGACGTCCTTGTCGGTGCGGCCCAGCGTCGGCAGGATCAGGGCGCGCCGGCCGGTGACGGCGTGGGAGCGGTTGAGCTTGGTGGAGACGTGCACCGTCAGGCAGGCGCGGCGGATCGCGGCCTCGGTGACCTCGGTGTCGGGGGTCGCGCCGACGAAGTTGCCGCCCATCGCGAAGAGCACCTTGGCCTTGCCGTCGCGCAGGGCCTCGATGGAGCGGACCACGTCGTAGCCGTGGTGGCGGGGCGAGGTGATGCCGAATTCCCGGTCGAGGGCGTCGAGGAAGGCGGGGGCGGGGCGCTCGAAGATGCCCATGGTGCGGTCGCCCTGGACGTTGGAGTGGCCGCGCACGGGGCAGACGCCGGCGCCGGGGCGGCCGATGTTGCCGCGCAGCAGGAGCAGGTTGACGACCTCGCGGATGGTGGCGACGCCGTGCTTGTGCTGGGTCAGGCCCATCGCCCAGCAGACGATGGTGCGCTTCGAGGCCAGGATCATGGCCAGGGCGCGCTCGATCTCGGGGCGGGTCAGGCCGGTGGCGGTGAGGGTCTCGGCCCAGTCGGCGTCCTGGGCGGCGGCGCGCAGTGCGTCGAAGCCGTGGGTGTGCTCGGCGATGAACTCCTCGTCGAGGGCGCCTTCGGTCTCGATGACCAGCTTGTTCAGGAGGCGGAAGAGGGCCTGGTCGCCGCCGATGCGGATCTGCAGGAACAGGTCGTTGAGGGCGGTGCCGCGGAGCATGCCGAGCGGGGTCTGCGGGTTCTTGAACCGCTCCATGCCGGCCTCGGGCAGCGGATTCACCGAGATGATCTTCGCCCCGCCGGCCTTGGCCTTCTCCAGGGCGGAGAGCATGCGCGGGTGGTTGGTGCCCGGGTTCTGCCCGGCGACGATGATCAGGTCGGCCTGGTGGAGGTCCTCCAGGGTGACGCTGCCCTTGCCGATGCCGATCGTCTCGTTCAGGGCCGAGCCCGAGGACTCGTGGCACATGTTGGAGCAGTCGGGCAGGTTGTTCGTGCCGAATTCGCGGGCGAAGAGCTGGAACAGGAACGCGGCCTCGTTGCTGGTGCGGCCCGAGGTGTAGAAGAGGGCCTCGTCGGGGGAGGCCAGGGCGCGCAGCTCCTCGGCGATGATCGCGAAGGCCCGCTCCCAGCTGACCGCCTCGTAGCGCTCGGCGCCCTCGGCCAGGTACATCGGCTCGGTGATGCGGCCCTGCTGGCCCAGCCAGTACCCGGAGCGGCCGGCCAGGTCCGCGACCGGGTGGGCGGCGAAGAAGTCCGGGGTGACCCGGCGCAGCGTGGCCTCCTCGGCGACGGCCTTCGCGCCGTTCTCGCAGAACTCGGCGGTGTGCCGCTTGTCGCCCTCGGGCCAGGCGCAGCCGGGGCAGTCGAAGCCGTCCTTCTGGTTGACCTTGAGCAGGGTGCGGGCGGTGCGGGCCAGGCCCATCTGCGCCTGCGCGATCTGCAGGGTGTGCTTGATCGCGGGGAGGCCGGCCGCGGCGTGCTGCGGGGGCGCGACCTGCGGCGCGTCCTGGACGGGATCACCTGCGGGCGGCTTGGCGGCCATGTCGCTCCCCTTTGAGCAGTCGAGCAGTCGAGCAGAGCGCCGCGGCCCGGGGCCGCGGCGCATTCGCGTATGCGTCCGATCCTGTCACGCCCGGGCGACATCGCCGACTCCGGAATTGTCGGCGGGGCCGCCTAGGATCGGGGACGTGGCAGAGAACGCATCGAAGAAGACCGACCAGACGACCGCAGCGGACCGCCCCCGCCTGATGCTCATGGACGGGCACTCCCTGGCGTACCGGGCGTTCTTCGCGCTGCCCGCGGAGAACTTCACCACGGCCTCCGGGCAGACGACGAACGCCATCTACGGCTTCGCGTCGATGCTCGCGAACACGCTGCGCGACGAGGCGCCCACGCACTTCGCGGTGGCGTTCGACGTCTCGCGCAAGACGTGGCGCTCGACGGAGTTCCCCGAGTACAAGGCGAACCGCTCCAAGACCCCCGACGACTTCAAGGGGCAGGTGGAGCTGATCGGCGAGCTCCTGGACGCGATGAACGTGCCGCGGTTCGCCGTCGACGGCTTCGAGGCCGACGACGTGATCGCGACGCTCGCCACGCAGGCGGAGGCGCTCGGCTTCGAGGTGCTGATCGTCACCGGCGACCGGGACTCCTTCCAGCTCGTCTCCGAGCACACCACCGTGCTGTACCCGACCAAGGGCGTCTCGGAGCTGACCCGCTTCACCCCGGAGAAGGTCGAGGAGAAGTACGGGCTGACCCCGCAGCAGTACCCGGACTTCGCGGCGCTGCGCGGCGACCCGTCCGACAACCTGCCCGGCATCCCGGGCGTCGGCGAGAAGACCGCCGCCAAGTGGATCACCCAGTTCGGGTCGTTCGCGCAGCTGGTGGAGCGCGCCGAGGAGGTCAAGGGCAAGGCCGGGCAGAACTTCCGCGACCACCTGGAGGCCGTGAAGCTCAACCGCGTCCTGACCGAGATGGTCAAGGACGTCGAGCTGCCCAAGACCCCGGCCGACCTGGCCCGCGCCCCCTACGACCGCTCCGCCCTGACCGGCGTGCTGGACGTGCTGGAGATCCGCAACGCCTCGCTGCGCGAGCGGCTGCTCGCGGTGGACCCGGGCGCGGAGCAGGAGCAGGCCCCCGCCCCGGCGGCCGGCGTGGAGCTCGACGGCACGGTGCTGGGTGCGGGCGAGCTCGCGCCGTGGCTGGAGAGCCACGCGGGCGGCCCCCTCGGCGTGTCCACCGTGGACAGCTGGGCGCTGGGCCAGGGCAATGTGAGCGAGGTCGCACTGGCCGCGGCCGACGGCGCGGCCGCCTGGTTCGACCCGTCCGAGCTGGACGAGGCCGACGAGAAGGCCTTCGCCGCCTGGGCCGCCGACCCGGCCCGGCCCAAGACCGTGCACAACGCCAAGGGCCTCATGCGGGTCTTCCCCGAGCACGGCTGGAGCCTGGCCGGCGTCACCATGGACACCGCGCTCGCCGCCTACCTGGTCAAGCCGGGCCGCCGCTCCTTCGCCCTCGACGTGCTGTCCGTGGAGTACCTGGGCCGCGAGCTGCAGCCCCCGGCCGCCGACGGCCAGCTCGCCTTCGGCGCCGACGACAGCGCCGAGGCCGATGCGCTGATGGCGCAGGCCCGCGCCGTCCTCGACCTCGGCGAGGCCTTCACCGGCAAGCTGGCCGAGGTGGGCGCCGCCGAACTGCTCCACGACATGGAGCTGCCGACGTCCGAGCTGCTGGCCCGGATGGAGCGGGCCGGCATCGGCGCCGACCGCGACCACCTGGAGGCAATGGAGCAGCAGTTCGCGGGCGCCGTGCAGCAGGCGGTGAAGGAGGCGCACGCGGCGGTGGGCCACGAGTTCAACCTCGGCTCGCCCAAGCAGCTCCAGGAGGTCTTCTTCGGCGAGCTGGACCTGCCGAAGACGAAGAAGACCAAGACCGGCTACACCACCGACGCCGACGCCCTGGCCTGGCTCGCCACGCAGACCGACCACGAACTTCCGGTGATCATGCTGCGGCACCGGGAGCAGGCCAAGCTGCGCGTCACCGTCGAGGGCCTGGTCAAGACGATCGCCGCCGACGGCCGGGTCCACACCAGCTTCAGCCAGACCGTCGCCGCGACCGGCCGCCTGTCCTCCACCGACCCCAACCTGCAGAACGTGCCGGTGCGCACCGACGAGGGCCGCGCCATCCGCCGCGGCTTCGTCGTCGGCGAGGGGTACGAGTCCCTGATGACCGCCGACTACAGCCAGATCGAGCTGCGCGTCATGGCCCACCTCTCCGAGGACGAGGGCCTGATCGAGGCCTTCGCCTCCGGCGAGGACCTGCACACCACCGTCGCCTCCCAGGTGTTCTCGGTGGAGCGCTCCGAGGTCGACGCCGAGATGCGCCGCAAGATCAAGGCCATGTCGTACGGGCTCGCGTACGGGCTCTCCGCCTTCGGCCTCGCCCAGCAGCTGGGCGTGGAGCCGGCCGAGGCGCGCGGCCTGATGGAGACCTTCTTCGAGCGGTTCGGCGGGGTCCGCGACTACCTCCAGCGCGTGGTCGACGAGGCCCGCGCCACCGGCTACACGGCGACGATCTTCGGCCGCCGCCGCTACCTGCCCGACCTCAACAGCGACAACCGCCAGCGCCGAGAGGCCGCCGAGCGGATGGCGCTGAACGCGCCGATCCAGGGCACCGCCGCCGACATCGTCAAGGTCGCCATGCTCCGCGTGGACAAGGCGATCGCCGACGCAGGCCTGGCCTCGCGGATGCTGCTCCAGGTCCACGACGAAATCGTCCTGGAGATCGCCCCCGGCGAGCGCGAGCGGGTGGAGGAGCTGGTCCGCCGCGAGATGGCCCACGCCGTCGAACTGCGCGCCCCGCTGGACGTCTCGGTGGGCGTCGGCCCCGACTGGGAGTCCGCGGCCCACTGACGGCGCCTGCGGCCCGACGCCCGCCCCGCCGACCCCCGCCTGCCCCACCGGGTCAGGCGGGGGTCGGTGCGTTTTGGGGTCACGGAGCGGGGACGGGCGTACGGGACTCCTCGGGCGCCCGGTGGCCG
Source organism: Streptomyces sp. NPDC032472 (assembly GCF_040636955.1). Lineage (NCBI taxonomy): Bacteria > Bacillati > Actinomycetota > Actinomycetes > Kitasatosporales > Streptomycetaceae > Streptomyces > Streptomyces sp. NPDC032472. Next base: position 25,768 of record NZ_JBEZVK010000047.1, on the reverse strand, counting down.
GCGCCGCGGTGGCGGAGCCGGACCAGGGCCCCGTACACGACCAGGGCCACGGCGAGGCCGGCGCCCGCGCCGAAGCAGACGGTCGGGATGATGTCGAGCGGCGAGCGGATCCGGTCGTAGAAGGTGAAGAAGCGCATCACCCGCAGCGTCGTTCCGACCGCCATGCCCGCCGCGAGCAGGAGCGCCGCGTACAGGATCCCGGCACGCCCGAGGACCGGCACCGCCGCGGGCGCCGGCCGGTCGGGCTGCCGGCGCAGCGCGGTCACCGCGAACCAGAGCAGGACCCCGGCCGCCAGCGCCGACGACCCGTACTGCGCGTACGTGTACAGCGGCAGGCCGAAGGCGATCGGCTCGCCCAGCCACGGCAGGGCGTTCGTCCCCCACCGGTCCAGGTGCGTGAAGCCGTCCCACACCACGTGGGTCAGGGAGCCGGCCACCGCCGACAGGTAGAACCACAGCGCGAGCACCGCCGGCCGGCGGCGGCCGCCGCGCCAGCGCTCGCCCCGTACCAGGGCGTGGACGCGGCCCTGGCACGCCCGCGGCACCAGCGCCACCAGCGGCTCGCGCAACAGCACCCAGCAGGCCGCCAGCCCGGCGGTCAGCACGGCGTCCGCGGTGAACACGCCGGCCAGGGAGTGCGTGAACGCCCCGTACCGCATGACGCCCGAGACCACGGCGTCCCCGAAGTAGAAGGTGTCCGGCGCGAACGAGCCGAGGACGAGCGCCGACGCGACCAGAGGACCGCGCGCCCGTCCGGACCGGCGGACCGCCGGCAGCACGGCGGCGGCATGGCTGAGAGTGAACGGCACGGCACCTCGTGGGGGACTCGGAGGAAGTCGGGTCACGCTTCCTTTACTTCGGGCCAATGCGCCCCGAACGGTCCCGACAGTATGCGTGAGCTGCACGTGACGTGGGGAAGTGGTGAAGCCTGGCTGCCGGTCGGTGCAGGGTGAAGGGAGCTGACGTAGGGTCACGCCGACGTCGAGGGGGAGGGGATCCGGCTCATGTCGGCTCGGTTAAGGGCTCGTGCGACGGACCGCGTGACGGATCGCGTGACGGATCGCGTGACGGATCGTGTGGCGGCCCGTGTGACGGACCGTTTGGCGGATCGGATATCGGCGCGCGGTGTGCGCGCGCTGACCAGAGGCGGGGCGACCGCCGTGGTGTCGGCGCTCGTTGCCGCCGCGCTGACCGCCTCTCAGGGGCCCTACCCGGACCGGATCGCCGCGGCCGGCGAGAGCGGCGCCGGCGCACAGGCCGCCCCCGCCCCGGCGGGCGGAACCGGCGGGGACGGTGCCTGGTCCGCCGAACTCCCGCCGCCGGTCGGCCTCGAACCGTCCGCCGCCCCGCTGCCGCAGGGGACCGGGAGCGAACCGGCCGCCGCGGCGGCCGCGTCCGCCAACCAGCCCGTGGCCATGGGCGGGGCGGAGGGAGCGCAGGGGATCCCCGCGAGCGTGCTGGCCGCGTACCGGCTGGCGGAGCAGCGGATCGGACAGAGCGATCCGGGGTGCGGGCTGCGCTGGCAACTGCTCGCGGCCATCGGGAAGGTCGAGTCCGGGCACGCGCGCGGCGGCCGGGTCGACGCCGCCGGCACCACGCTGCAGCCGATCCTGGGCCCCGTCCTCAACGGCAACGGCTTCGCCGGCATCCGCGACACCGACGGCGGGGCCTACGACGGGGACGCCGTGTACGACCGGGCGGTCGGGCCGATGCAGTTCATCCCGTCCACCTGGGCGGCGTGGGGCCAGGACGCCGACGGCGACGGCCGCCGCAACCCGAACAACGTCCACGACGCGGCGCTCGCGGCCGGGCGCTACCTGTGCGCGGGCACACGGGACCTCCGGGCGGGCGCGGACCTGGACCGGGCGGTGCTCTCGTACAACCAGTCCGCGGAATACCTGCGGACGGTGCGGTCCTGGTTCGCGTACTACCTCAAGGGCGCGCACGAGATCCCGGACGGCGCGGGCCCGGGCACCCCGGCGAAGCCCAGCCCGAAGCCGACGCCTACGCCTACGCCGAAGCCGAGCCCGACGCCTACGCCTACGCCGACTCCGAGTCCCAAGCCGACGCCGAGTCCGACGCCTACGCCTACCCCGAAGCCGACGCCCACGCCGACTCCCAGTCCGAAGCCCACCCCGACCCCCACCCCGAGCCCGAAGCCGACGTCCACACCGACTCCCAAGCCCAGCGGGAGCCCGAGCCCGGGCCCGAGCGCGAAGCCCAGCCCCGGCGTGAGTGCCGGTTCGCCGACGCCTTCCGCCTCCGTACGAACGCCGTAGTCGAACGGTTCTCATCTCGGCCGCGCATTGCTACGGTGCCTCCGCCCTGACGCCCAATCAGATCCGGAGGCACCGGCATGCGCGCATTCGCCGCCGCCGCCATCGGGCTGGCCGCCGCGCTGGCCCTCGTCCTCGCCGTCACGGCGCTCGGGGCGCCCGAAGGCACGACCTCGCCCAAGCCGCTGCTCACCACCGCGCCCACCGCGCCCGGACAGGAGTAGGGGAGGCCCGGCCATGCGACGCAGAGCGAGCCTCGTCCTCCTCGCCGCGGCGGTGTTCTGCGCGGCCCTCGCGCCGCTGCTGCGCTGGTACGCGTACCCGCGGCTCGCCAAGATCCCGCCGAACCAGTACCAGGAAGTGGTCCTGGAGGCCAAGGACGCGACCCTCCTCGACTACACCGGCGGCATGCAGCCCAAGAAGGTCGACAAGGTCACGATCATCCAGACCCTCAAGGGCAACGTCGAGGCGTCGAGGGAGATCGAGGCGAGCGCCGGCAAGGACGTGGTGGTGTGGGACACCCTGACCCACATCGTCGGCCCGGACGGGAAGATGGTCTCCCAGATCCCGGAGCGCTACATCTTCGACGCCCACACCCAGGCCCCCGTGCACGCCACCGGGGAGTCGGTGGACGGGGACCCGGTCCGCCGCGAGGGCATCGAGTTCAAGTGGCCGTTCTTCACCGAGCCGCGCGACTACCTCTACTTCGACGCGCAGACCCGCACCTCCGCGCCCATCCACTACGTCGGCCCGCGCCGCTACAAGGGGATGGACGTCTACTACTACGAGCAGGACGTGCCCTGGACGAAGGTATCGCTGCCGAAGAAGATGCCGATCGAGGGCATCGACCCGGCGACCTTCGAGCAGAGCACCGGCACCAGCCTCTGGTACCGGACCAAGGCGATGTTCTGGGTCGACCCGGTGACCGGGGCGCCCGTCAACGCCGAGCAGGTCATCGAGCAGGAGATGCGCGGCGGCATCGCGGCGGGGGCGCCGGAGGGGCGGCTGACCGTGTTCGCCGGGCACGTGACGATGCGGGAGGACTACGGCCGGCACACCGTCGCGCTGGTGAAGTCCAACCGGACGAAGGTCCTCGCGCTGCACACGTACGCGCCCGTCGGCCTGGCGGCGGGCGGGTTCGTCCTGTTCGGGCTGGCGCTGTGGCTCGAGGCCCGCGGCCGACGCGGCCCTACCGCCTGAGGCGGGCGTTGGTGTGCCGGGTCGGCTCGGCCGTCGACGGGTCTTCCGGCCAGGGGTGCTTGGGGTAGCGGCCGCGGAGCTCGGCGCGGACCGCGTGGTAGCCGCCCTGCCAGAAGGAGGCGAGGTCCGCGGTGACCGCGGCGGGCCGGCCGGCCGGTGACAGCAGGTGCACCAGTACGGGTACCCCCGCCACCCGCGGGGTCTCGGCCAGGCCGAACAGCTCCTGAAGCTTCACGGCGAGGACCGGCTGGTCCGCGGAGTAGTCCACCCGGATGCGGGAGCCGCTCGGCACCTCGATCCGCTCCGGCACCAGCTCGTCGAGGCGGGCGGCCTCGCCGGTGGCCCAGGGCAGGAGGCGGCGCAGGGCCTGGCCGGCGTCGACCCGGGCGAGGTCGGCGCGGCGGCGGGCGGTGGAGAGCTCCGGCTCCAGCCAGTCCTCCGGGCGGGAGAGCAGGGCCTCGTCGGAGACGTCCGGCCAGGGCGCGCCGAGGGTGCGGTGGAGGAAGGCGAGGCGCTCGCGCAGCGCCACGGCCTCCGCGGACCAGCGCAGCAGCGCCGCCGGGCCCTCGGCGGCGAGGCCCTCGAGGAGGGCGGCGCGGACCAGGGCCGGGTCGGGGGAGGGGAGGGGGCGGGTGCGCAGGGGGATCGCGCCGAGGCGGTCCGCTGCGCGGGCCACGACGTCGCCGGCCTCCCAGTGGACCTCCTCCGCGGAGGTCCGCAGGTGCTCGGCCGCCGCCAGAGCCGTTTGCTCGTCCAGGCCGGCGGCGAGCCGGATGCGGGCGTCGGCGGATCCGGCCCCTGTTCCGCGGTCGGCGACCGCGATGGCCAGCCAGGCCCCGTCCCCGAGCCGGGACCCCTCTCCCACGCCGGCCCCCGTCCCGGAGGCCATGAGGTACTGCCCGGGCCCGCGGCGGCGCGCCACGCGCTCCGGGAACGCGAGTGCGGCGACGACCCCGGCGACGTGGTCGTCGGCCGGGCCGTGCCGCCCGGCTTCGCCGCCCGGAGCCTGGTGCTCCCCGCCCCGCCCTTCCTCCGTTCCCCGGGCTCCGCCCGGCCCCGCTCCGGGGGCTCCGCCCCCGGATCCCCGCGCCTCGAACGCCGGCGAGGCCGGATCGCCCGGCGCGCGGCGGCCCGGGTCGCAAGCCCGGGCCGCGGCGGAGCCGCTGTCGGACGCAGCGGGAAGGGGCGGGGTGGGGGACGGCTCGGCGGTGGCCAGGGCCGCGGCCAGCCGCTTGGCCTCCGCCCGCCAGCGCGCCGCGTACGCATCGCCCCCGCCCCGCGCCGTCCGCCACACGGCGACCAGGTCGTCCCCGTACGCCCGCGGCGCCTCCTCGCTGAGCAGCGCCACCACCTCGGCCACCCGGCGCGCAACACCGGCGGACGCTGCGAGGGCGGACGTGCCGTCCAGGAGGGCTCGGGAGAGGCGGGGGTGGAGGCCCAGGCGGGACATCACGGTGCCGCGCGGCGTGGCGCGCCCCGCCGCGTCCACCGCGCCGATCGAGGACAGCACCGACCGCGCCGCGGCCATCGCCCCCGCCGGCGGCGGATCCAGCAGCGCGAGCCCCGACGCCTCGGGGTCGCCCCAGCAGGCGGCCTGCAGGGCGAACGCGGTCAGGTCCGCCAGCTTGATCTCGGGCGCGGGAAAGGCCGGCAGGCGGCCGTGCTCGGCCTCGGCCCAGCAGCGGTACACCACCCCCGGCGCCTCCCGCCCGGCCCGCCCGGCCCGCTGCCGGGCGGCGGCCCGCGAGGCCCGTACCGTGGTCAGCGCGCCGAGCCCCCGCGCATGGTCGGTCCGCGGCTCCCGAGCGAGCCCGGAGTCCACCACGGCCCGCACGCCGGGCACGGTCAGGCTGGACTCGGCGACGGCCGTGGCGAGGATGACCCGCCGCCGGCCGGGGTCCGCGGGCGCGAGCGCGGCGTCCTGGACGGCGGCCGGTGCCCGGCCGTGGACCTGGAGCAGGTCGACGGCGGAGTCGAGACCGGCCAGCAGGGCCGCGACCCTCGCGATCTCCCCCACGCCCGGCAGGAAGCACAGCACGTCCCCCTCCCGCTCCGCCAGCGCCCGCCGCACCACCGCGGCCACGTGCGCCAGCTGCGCCGGGTCCACGCGCATCCCGTGCGGCGGCCGCACGGGCCGGGCCGGCGGGGCCCAGACGGTCTCCACCGGGTACGACACCCCGGCGGCCTCGACCACCGGCGCCCCGCCGAGCAGCCTGGCCCAGCCCTCCGCGTCGGTGGTCGCCGAGGCCGCGACCAGCCGTAGCTCCGGCCGCAGGGTCTCCCGTACGTCCAGCAGGAAGGCCGCGACCGTGTCGGCGTCCAGATGCCGCTCGTGGCATTCGTCGAGGACGACCACGTCGACCCCGGCCAGCTCCTGGTCCCGCTGGAGCCGCTGCAGCAGCACACCGGTGGTGACGACCTCGACCACCGTGCCCGGCCCGGCCTTGCGCTCCCCGCGCACCGTGAAGCCGACCCGGCCGCCCACCTGCTCGCCCAGCAGCCACGCCATCCGCCGCGCCGCGGCCCGGGCGGCGATCCGCCGCGGCTCGGCGACCACGACCCGGCGGCGCGGGCCGTCGCCGACGAGCCCGGCGAGGACCAGCGGCACCAGCGTGGTCTTGCCGGTGCCGGGCGGGGCGCACAGCACAGCGGTGCCCGGCCCGCCCGGGCCGTCCAGCGCGGACAGCAGCGCGGGCACGGCCTCCCGTACGGGCAGGGCGTCCAGGGCGGCGGTGCGTACGGGCGAGGCGGCCACGGCTCAGACCCCGTCCGCCCGCTCGCACACGAAGATCGCGGTCCCGGGGATCAGGTGGCCGCGCAGCGGGGACCAGCCTCCCCACTCCTGGCGGTTCCACGCGGGCCACTCCGGCTCGACCAGGTCGAGCAGCCGGAAGCCGCCGGCGACGACGTCGCGGACCCGGTCGCCGAGGGTGCGGTGGTGCTCCACGTACACGGCGCGCCCCTGCTCGTCCTGCTCGACGTACGGGGTCCGGTCGAAGTAGGAGGCGGAGACGGACAGCCCCTCGGGGCCCGGCTCGTCGGGGAAGGCCCAGCGGATCGGGTGGGTCACGGAGAAGACCCAGCGGCCGCCGGGCCGCAGCACCCGGTGGACCTCCCGCATGACGTTGACCGGGTCGGCGACGAAGGGGACGGCGCCGTACGCGGAGCAGGCGAGGTCGAAGGAGCCGTCGCGGAAGGGCAGGCGCCCGGCGTCGGCCTCGACCAGCGGCACGGCGCCGCCGTCGATGCGCAGGGCGTGCTGGAGCTGGCGGTGGGAGAGGTCCAGGGCGACGGGGCGGGCGCCCCGGGCGGCGAGCCAGCGGGAGCACTGGGCGGCGCCGGCGCCGATCTCCAGGACGTCCTTGCCCTTGAGGGAGTCGGCCGGGCCGAGGAGTGCGGCCTCGGCCTCGTCCAGGCCCTCGGGGCCCCAGACGAAGCGGTCGTCTCCGAGGAACGCGCCGTGCTCGCTCTGATACTCGTCGGCGTTGCGGTCCCACCAGCCGCGGCTGGCCCGGCTGCTCTCCGCGTCGTCGGCGTCACGGCGCGTGGCATCGGCGTCGTCCCCGGCGCCTTCGGGTGTGTCGTACTTCGCGTCTTCGGGGACGTAGTCCTCTTGGTTCATGGGGCCCGTCGTCGTAGTCTGCGGAAGAGGTCGGGAGGGCCATCGGGGTCCGCCCGCCCATGAATTGTGCCGGTTGTGCGGTGATCCGCCCGCGGTGTGCGCCTTCGCGCATTGACCGTCCCCGGCTGCCCCCGTATGCTACAAGTTGCGCTGCGAGCCTGTGCTCCTCAGACCTAGCAGGCTGCGCTTGCATCTGTTGATGTCCCCTCGGTTCTCGAGGCCCCTGTCGCTGTAGGCGGCTCCGGGCTTCCTTGGCTGTCCGGCTTCTTCGGCAGATGCCGATAAGGGCTCCCGGCGTAGCAGTACCTACGACTTCAATGTCCGTACCGGAGCCCTTTCCCACATGACGAGCAGCACCGAGACCACCGCCACCACTCCGCAGGTTGCGGTCAACGACATCGGTAACGAGGAAGCCTTCCTCGCCGCGATCGACGAGACGATCAAGTACTTCAACGACGGCGACATCGTCGACGGCGTCATCGTGAAGGTCGACCGGGACGAGGTCCTGCTCGACATCGGTTACAAGACCGAAGGCGTCATCCCGAGCCGCGAGCTCTCGATCAAGCACGACGTCGACCCGAACGAGGTCGTCAAGGTCGGCGACGAGATCGAGGCCCTGGTTCTCCAGAAGGAGGACAAGGAAGGCCGCCTGATCCTCTCGAAGAAGCGCGCCCAGTACGAGCGTGCCTGGGGCACCATCGAGAAGATCAAGGAAGAGGACGGCATCGTCACCGGTACCGTCATCGAGGTCGTCAAGGGTGGTCTCATCCTCGACATCGGCCTCCGCGGCTTCCTCCCGGCCTCCCTGGTCGAGATGCGCCGTGTCCGCGACCTGCAGCCCTACGTGGGCAAGGAGCTCGAGGCCAAGATCATCGAGCTGGACAAGAACCGCAACAACGTGGTCCTGTCCCGCCGTGCCTGGCTCGAGCAGACCCAGTCCGAGGTCCGCCAGACGTTCCTCACCACCCTGCAGAAGGGTCAGGTCCGCTCCGGCGTCGTCTCCTCGATCGTCAACTTCGGTGCCTTCGTGGACCTGGGTGGCGTCGACGGCCTGGTCCACGTCTCCGAGCTGTCCTGGAAGCACATCGACCACCCGTCCGAGGTTGTCGAGGTCGGCCAGGAGGTCACCGTCGAGGTCCTCGACGTCGACATGGACCGCGAGCGTGTCTCCCTGTCGCTGAAGGCGACGCAGGAGGACCCGTGGCAGCAGTTCGCCCGTACCCACCAGATCGGCCAGGTCGTTCCGGGTAAGGTCACCAAGCTGGTTCCGTTCGGTGCGTTCGTCCGCGTGGACGAGGGCATCGAGGGTCTGGTCCACATCTCCGAGCTGGCCGAGCGCCACGTGGAGATCCCGGAGCAGGTCGTCCAGGTCAACGACGAGATCTTCGTCAAGGTCATCGACATCGACCTGGAGCGTCGCCGGATCTCGCTGTCCCTCAAGCAGGCCAACGAGTCCTTCGGTGCCGACCCGGCGTCGGTCGAGTTCGACCCGACCCTGTACGGCATGGCCGCGTCCTACGACGACCAGGGCAACTACATCTACCCCGAGGGCTTCGACCCCGAGACCAACGACTGGCTCGAGGGCTACGAGACCCAGCGCGAGACCTGGGAGCGCCAGTACGCCGAGGCGCAGGTCCGCTTCGAGCAGCACCAGGCCCAGGTCATCAAGAGCCGCGAGGCCGACGAGGCCGCTGCTGCCGCGGGCGAGTCCGCCCCGGCCGCCGGCAACGCCGGTGCGGGCATCTCGGGTGGTTCCTACTCCTCGGAGTCGGACGAGACCTCGGGCGCCCTGGCCTCCGACGAGGCCCTGGCCGCGCTCCGCGAGAAGCTGGCCGGCGGCCAGAGCTGATCGCAGGACCGCAGCACCACTCGCACCCCGGTGTGAGCTGAGCTGAAGGCAAGGCCCGTCCCCGCAAGGGGGCGGGCCTTGCTGCTGTTTGCGGTGCGCGTTTGTTCGCGGCACTCGGGTTCGCGGCACGCGGGCTTGCGGTGCGCGGGCTTGCGGTGCGCGGGTTTTCCGGCGCTCGCAGCGCGTTCCTGTGAATGCCGCCGAACGGGGAATGGCCCGGCCCCCTCGCACGTTCTTCGGAGAGATCGCGAGGAGGAGTGGTGACGGTGCTTGATCCACAGGGTTTGTACGAATGGGACGCCAAGGGCCTGGCGGTGGCGGACTTGGCGCTCGCCCAGGACTCGGCCGGGCTGGTCATGCTCTACCACTTCGAGGGGTACATCGACGCCGGTGAGACCGGAGAGCAGATCGTCGAGCGGCTCCTCGACACCCTGCCCCACCAGGTGGTGGCCCGCTTCGATGCGGACCGCCTGGTCGACTACCGGGCCCGGCGCCCGCTGCTGACCTTCCGGCGCGACCACTGGACCGAGTTCGAGGAGCCCAGCATCGAGGTCCGCCTCGTGCAGGACGCCACCGGCGCGCCGTTCCTGCTGCTGTCCGGCCCCGAGCCCGACGTGGAGTGGGAGCGCTTCGCCGTCGCCGTCCGGCAGATCGTCGAGCGCCTCGGCGTGCGCCTCTCGGTCAACTTCCACGGCATCCCCATGGGCGTCCCGCACACCCGCCCCGTGGGCATCACCCCGCACGGCAACCGCACCGACCTCATGCCGGGCCACCGCAGCCCGTTCGACGAGGCCCAGGTGCCCGGCAGTGCCGAGTCGCTCGTCGAGTTCCGCCTCGGCCAGGCCGGGCACGACGTGCTGGGCGTCGCGGCGCACGTGCCGCACTACATCGCCCGCTCCCCGTACCCCGACGCGGCGCTGACCGTACTGGAGGCCATCACGGCCGCGACCGGCCTGGTCCTGCCGGGCGTGGCGCACGCGCTGCGCACCGAGGCGCACCGCACCCAGACGGAGATCGACCGGCAGATCCGCGAGGGCGACGACGAGCTCGTCTCCCTGGTCCAGGGCCTGGAGCACCAGTACGACGCGGCCGCCGGGGCCGAGACGCGCGGCAACATGATCGCCGAGCCGGCGGAGATCCCGTCCGCGGACGAGATCGGCCGGGAGTTCGAGCGGTTCCTCGCCGAGCGGGAGGGCGAGGGGTAGTTCCCCGGGGCTCCGGGGTCCGGGGGGGTTCGCTCCCGGGCTCCCGCTCCCGGGCTCCCGCTCCCGCACCCCCGCATCCGGAGTTCCGGCCGGGGTGGCCTTGTGCCGCCCCGGCCGTACGCGGGTGCGGGCGCAGGGTCTAGTCTGCTGGGCATGCTGAGGGTTGGCCTGACAGGCGGAATCGGTGCCGGCAAGAGCGAGGTCTCGCGGCTGCTGGCAGGGTACGGGGCGGTCGTCGTGGACTCCGACCGCATCGCGCGGGAGGTCGTGGAGCCCGGCACGCCCGGCCTCGCGGCCGTGGTGGAGGCCTTCGGGAAGTCCGTGCTGACCCCCGAGGGAACGCTCGACCGGCCCAGGCTCGGGTCGATCGTCTTCGCCGACCAGGAGAAGCTGAAGACCCTCAACGCGATCGTGCACCCGCTGGTCCGGGCCCGGTCCGCCGAGCTGGAGGCCGCCGCCGGGGACGATGCGATCGTCGTGCACGACGTCCCGCTGCTCGCCGAGAGCGGCCTGGCGCCGCTGTACGACCTGGTCGTCGTGGTCGACGCGGCACCCCAGACGCAGCTCGCCCGGCTGACCGCCCTGCGCGGGATGCCCGAGGAGGAGGCCCGGGCCCGGATGGCCGCACAGGCGACCCGCGAGCAGCGCCTCGCCGTGGCCACCCTGGTGATCGACAACGACGGTCCGCTGGAGGCCCTGGAGCCCCAGGTGCGCACCGTGTGGAAGGAACTCACCGACCGGGCGGCCGCGGCTTCCGCACAGGCCTGACGGGCCGGGGCGGGCCGGGGCGGCACGGGTCGAGACGGGGGCGAGGCGTAGGCGGCAGGCGCTCTCGGGGCGGGTGCGGTGCGTGCGCCGGGAGTGGCGGCCGCCGTGGAATAGCGATCCCGGGTCGGTGCGTTGAACGCGCCGGGAAAAGGGAAGGAGCAGACCGTGTCCGACACCACGCCGCAGGCCTCGTCCTCCGGTGCGTCCCCGGCGACGCACGTCATCGACTTCCGTGCCGCAGAGCAGCTGCTGGCCGCGCGCGACCCGCGCGGCGCACTCAAGCTGCTCGACTCGGTCATAGCGGCCCACCCCGAGAGCATGTCGGCCCGGCTGCTGCGCGCCCGGGCGTTCTTCGCCTCCGCCCAACTGCGCTCGGCTGCCGAGGAGTTCGAGCGCGTCCTCGAACGGGAGCCGGACAACGCCTTCGCGCACTTCGCGCTGGCCCGCACCCATGAGCGCTCCGGCCGGCCCGACCGGGCGCGCCGGCACTTCCGCCTCGCCGCGGCGCTCGACCCGCAGCCGGACTACGTCGCGGCCGCGCGCTTCGACGCGTAGGCCCGCTCCGGCGCCTGGCCCTCGCTCGGGGCGCGGGCGCGCCGTGGGCGGTCAGTGGTGGGGCGGCTCGTACGGGGGGACGTCCGGTCCGGGCTGGTAGTGCGGGCCCTGGTGGATGTGGTGGAGCACGACGGCCAGGTCCACGGTCGCGATCACCGCGACCGCCCCGCAGGCCGCCGCCCACCCGGGGTGGTCCGTCAGCGAGAACAGGGCCGTGCCGAGGGCCGCCCAGAGCAGCCCCCACATACTCAGCCAGAACCGCAGCCGCAGCGCACTGCGGGCGGTCACCGGCTCGTTTCCGGAACGCATGGCCTCATCGCCTCGCCGTGTCCAGCCCCTCCCTCCATGGTCCCACCTGCGGCCCGAAGCCCCGAACGCCCAGCTCAGCTCGGATGTCAGTGGCCACGCCTAGACTCGGCGGAGGGACGCGAGATCCCTGCGGAAGCCGGCGAGAAGGCAGCGAAGGGGGCAAGGTGACAGCGCAGCCGTTGCAGCCGCCGCAGCATGCCCTCCCGCAGCACGCCCTGCTGCGGCACCCCGCGGTCTTCCTGCCCGACCCCGTTCCGCGCCGGGGCCGCATCGCCTTCTGGTCCGCGGACCCGGAACCCCTGCCCGAGGTGCCGGGCGGGACCGCGACACGGATCGACGTGGTGCGCCCGTACGGCAGCGCGGGGCGCACCCGGACCGTCCCCGCCGTGACCCTGGCCGTGGGTGACGCCTTGGCGCTGCTCGCCCGCGCCCCGTACGGTCCCGCGGCGCATCCGGCCACCCGCGCCTGGGGCACCGCCGCCGTGCACGCGCTGGCCCTCGTCGCGCGGGGCCGCCTGCTGCCCGGGCTCACCGCCGAGGACGTCGACGCCTGGCGCGCGGGCCCGCTCGACCCCGACGACGTCGTCCACCTGCGGGCCGTCGCCGCCGCCCTGCCGTCCGAGGGGTACGCCACGCCGCTGCCCGGCCGGCGGCCGCTCCAGCTGCCCGAACCGGAGGCGCTGGTGCGGGCGTTCCTCGACGCCGTCGCCGACTGCCTGCCCCGTACCCCGGCCGCGCCCGTCGCAGCCGGGTTGCCGTTCGCCGCGCAGGAGCCGCAGCGGGTGCCGCAGATGCGGGACTGGGCCGCGCAGGTGGCCTCCGGCGCCGATGCGGGCGTCGGGATCTCGCTGCGGCTCGACCTGTCCTCGTTCCGCCTCTTCGACGCGGACGGGGCGGAGGGGACGTCCGAGGACGGGGCCGACGCCCCGGAGGAAGGGGTGGAGCTGCGGCGGGCCGGTGCCGCCGTCGTCCAGGTGCACAGCCTGGCCGATCCGACCCTGCTGACCGACGCCGCGCCGCTGTGGGCCGGCGCCGCCCCCGCCGGCTTCGGGCCGCGCGCCCGTATCGACGCCGTACTGGCCCTGCGCCGGGCCGCCCGGGTCTGGCCGCCGCTGCTGCGCCTGCTGGACCGGCCGGTTCCCGACGTCCTCGCCCTGTCCGACCCGGAGCTCGAAGACCTGCTGGGCACGGCGGCGACCAGGCTGGCCGCCGCCGGGGTCCCCGTGCACTGGCCGCGCGAGCTCGTCCGCAGCCTGTCCGCGACCGCCGTCGTGCGGTCCACCGCGCCCGGCTCGGCCACCGACGGCACCGCCTTCTTCGACGCCGACCACCTCTTCGCCTTCTCCTGGGAACTCGCGCTCGGCGGCGACCGGCTGACCCCGGGCGAGATGGACGCGCTGGCCCTCGCCCACCGGCCGATCGTGCGGCTGCGCGACCAGTGGGTCCGCGTCGATCCCGAGCTGGTGCGCAAGGCCCGCAAGCGGGACCTGGGCCTGCTGGACCCGGTGGACGCGCTGGCCACCGTACTGACGGGAGCCGCGGAGGTCGACGGCGAGCAGGTGGAGGCGGTTCCGGTCGGGGCGCTGGCCGCGCTGCGGGAGCGGCTGACCGGCGAGCTCGCCCCGCTGCCGCAGCCCGCCGCCCTCAAGGCCACCCTGCGCGACTACCAGGCCCGCGGCCTGGCCTGGCTGGACCTGATGACCTCGCTCGGCCTCGGCGGCTGCCTCGCCGACGACATGGGGCTGGGCAAGACCGTCACCCTGATCGCGCTCCACCTGCACCGCGACCGGCCCGAGCCGACGCTCGTCGTGTGCCCGGCCTCGCTGCTGGGCAACTGGCAGCGGGAGATCGAGAAGTTCGCGCCCGGGGTCCCGGTGCGCCGCTTCCACGGCGGCGGCCGCAGCCTCGACGGCCTGGCCGGGGGATTCGTGCTCACCACGTACGGGACGATGCGGGCCAGCGCCGCCCGGCTCGCCGGGCAGCCCTGGGGCATGGTCGTCGCCGACGAGGCGCAGCACGTCAAGAACCCCCACTCGGCGACCGCGAAGGCGCTGCGCACCATCCCGGCGCCGGCCCGGGTGGCGCTGACCGGCACCCCGGTGGAGAACAACCTCTCTGAGCTGTGGGCGCTGCTCGACTGGACCACACCGGGGCTGCTGGGCCCGCTGACGGCCTTCCGTGCCCGCCACGCCCGCCCGGTGGAGCACCAGCAGGAGGAGGACGGGGGCAACGAGGCGGCGGTCGCCCGACTGGCGGCGCTCGTGCGGCCGTTCCTGCTGCGGCGCAGGAAGTCCGACCCGGGCATCGTCCCCGAACTGCCCCCGAAGACGGAGACCGACCATCCGGTGGCCCTCACCCGCGAGCAGGCCTCGCTGTATCAGGCCGCGGTGGACGAGGCGATGGCCGTGATCGGGGGCAGCGAGGGCATGGCGCGACGCGGCATGATCATGAAGCTGCTGGCGTCGCTGAAGCAGATATGCAACCACCCCGCGCAGTACCTGAAGGAGGAGCAGCCGCGGATCCCGCACCGCTCGGGCAAGCTCGCCCTGCTGGACGAGCTGCTGGACACGATCCTGGCGGAGGGCGGCTCGGTGCTGGTGTTCACCCAGTACGTGACGATGGCCCGGATCATCGAGCGGCACCTGTCGGCGCGGGGCATCTCCCACCAGTTCCTGCACGGCGGGACCCCGGTCGCGCGCCGCGAGGAGCTCGTGGACCGCTTCCAGTCCGGCGAGGTACCGGTCTTCCTGCTGTCGCTGAAGGCCGCCGGGACCGGGCTGAACCTGACCCGGGCCGGGCATGTGATCCACTTCGACCGGTGGTGGAACCCGGCCGTGGAGGAGCAGGCCACCGACCGCGCCTACCGCATCGGCCAGGACCAGCCCGTCCAGGTCCACCGGATCATCGCCGAGGGCACCGTGGAGGACCGGATCGCCGAGCTGCTGGAGGCCAAGCGGGCGCTGGCCGAGGCCGTCCTCGGGTCGGGCGAGGCTGCGCTGACCGAGCTGACCGACCGCGAGCTCGCCGACCTCGTCTCCCTGCGGAGGCCCGCATGATCACCGCGCGGGACGACCGCCGCCGCACCTTCGAGACCGTGCCCGCCGGCGCGGAGGCCGCCAGTTGGTGGGGCCGGGCCTGGGTGTCGGCCCTGGAGGCCGCCGCCCGCGATGGGGCCCGGCTGGCGCGGGGGCGTGCGTACGCCGCCGAGGGGCATGTCGACGCGGTCACCGTCACCCCCGGCCGGCTCGTGGCCTACGTCCGGGGCAGCCGGGCCCGCCCCTACCGCACCGAACTGCTGCTGGCCCCCCTCGGCGACGCCGAGTGGGCCGAACTGCTGGAGGCCGTGGCCGGAGACCCGGCGGCGCTGGCCGCGCTGCTGGAGCGGGAGGTCCCCCGGGCACTGGCCGGGACGGTCCTGCCCGGCCCGGGCGAGCTCGTGCCGCGCTGCTCCTGCCCCGATGTGGCCCGTCCGCCCTGCAAGCACGCCGCCGCCCTGTGCTACCGGGCGGCCCGCCTCCTCGACGAGGACCCGTTCCTGCTGCTGCTCCTGCGCGGCCGCGGCGAGCGGGAGCTCCTCGACGAACTGACCCGCCGCAACGCCGCCCACGCCGCCCGGGAGCGGCCCGCAGCGGACGCCGCACTCCCCGGCGTCGCAGCGCGCGCCGCGCTCGCCCGGAGGGTGCTGCCGCTGCTGCCCGCGCCGTTCCCGCCGCCCGCGGCCCCGGGGCTGCCGCCCGCCTGCCCTGCCGACCCCGGCGATCCGGGCGCCCCGGACCCACTCGTCCTGGACCAGCTCGCCACCGATGCGGCGGCGCGCGCCTTCGCCCTGCTCACCACCGGCGAGGACACGGTCGGGGGGCTCACCCTGTGGCAGGACGCCGTCCGGCTGGCCTCCGCGCACCACACGGCGGGCCTGACCGGCGCCGCCCGCACGCTGTTCCGGGACCTGGCCCGGGCCGCCGGCCGCACCACCACCGACCTGGCCCGGGCCGCGGCGGCCTGGCGGCAGGGCGGCCCGGCCGCGCTCGCCGCGCTGGAGGAGCCCTGGGACCCGCCGGCCGGGCCCTTCGACCGGGCCCGTCCCGCGCTCCTGGCCGCCGCCCTCGGCCCCTTCCGCCCCGAGCGCAACCGGCTCACGGCGCGCACCCGCCAGCTCCGACTGGGCCGAGACGGACTCTGGTACGCCTACGAGTCCCGCCCGGACGCCGAGGACTGGTGGCCCACCGGCACCCCCTCCCCGGACCCGGTCACCGCCCTGCGGGGCTGACGCCGGCCGCCCAGGCGTCCAGCGCGGCGAAGTCGCGGGCGCGCAGGCCGTGGCGGGGGTGGATGCGCAGCAGCAGGGCGGGCGCCGGGTGGTGGGCCTCGACCCAGGCCCGGTCGCGCGGGTTGATCATGTCGTCGACCCAGGCGAAGGGGCGGCCCGCGGCCCACTCCAGCAGCGGCCGGGTCTTCCAGGACAGCCCGTCGGGGTCGCGCGCGAACAGTTCCGGCCACTCGATGACGGGAAGATCACCGGGCAGCCCGATGCGCGGGGCGATCAGGGTGTTGGCCTCGTGCATCCAGGTGGTGGCCCAGGCCAGCTCGAAGGGCAGCGCGCGGAGCCGGGCGCCGTGGGAGGGGTGCAGGCGGACCCGCAGACCGCGCCGGGCCTTGCGGGAACCGGGGGAGCGGTAGGACATCCAGATCGTGGGGTGCATCCGGTGGCTGGTGTATCCGCGCAGCCCCGCGAGGCGGGAGCGGAAGGGGTTGAGGGGGCCGTCCACGTCGAGGAGGAGCAGCGGGCGATCGGTCATGGAGGAGGCCCTACCCATTACACGATGGAGTGAAATGCCTATCTGCTCTATAACCCGAATGGGCTTACCGCGTTGGTTCCGGTGCGGGTGCAGCACCCGTGAACTCCTCCGGAAAGCAGGGAAACTCATGCGTCACAGTCGCCGGAACGGCTTGATCGCGGCGGTGGTTGCGGGCGGTGGCCTCGCGGTCGCGGGTGTGGGCGGGTTCGCATTCGCCGATGCGGAAGCGGGCGGCACGGCCGAGCGGTCGCCGGGCCTGCTGTCCGGGAACCTGGTGCAGCTGCCGGTGCACGCGCCGGTGAACGTGTGCGGGAACACGGTGAGCGTCGCCGGGCTGCTCAACCCGGCCGCCGGGAACCGCTGTACGAACGAGGGGGGCGGGAGCGGCGCACAATCCGGGACGGCCCCCGCCCAGCCCGCGAAACCGGGGTCGGCCAACGGGGGCGGCGCCCACGCGGGAGGAAGCGGAAAGGACTCCCCGGGTGTGCTGTCCGGCAACGGCATCCAGCTCCCGGTCGACCTCCCGGTCAACATCAGCGGCAACGCGGTGAGCGTCGCCGGGGTCGGCAACGGCACCTCCGGCAACACCTCGGTCAATGGCGAGACCCCCGGCACCGCCAAGCCGCCGCAGCAGCCGGCCCGGCCCCCGGCCACCCAGCGCCCGGTGACCCCGCCCGCCCCGCAGCAGCCCGGCCCGGCCCTCGCCCACACCGGCGCCGAGGGCCTCGGCTACCTCCTGCCCGGCAGCGGCGCCCTCCTGCTCGGCGGCGTCCTCCTCTACCGCCGCTTCCGCACCCAGTAGCCGCGGCACGGGCAGTGGCTCCGGCCCGGTACGCCCCGCCCCGCTCAGGCCGCCGCCGCGGCTCCCGCCTCCGGCCCGTGGCCGTGCCCCCTCCCGGGCCCGTGCTCGGATCCCGGCTCAGGGCCGGGCCCGGCCTCCGGGTCCGCGGGCTCCGGGGGCAGGCGCCACGCGTCGAGGATGGCGTCGATGCGGGGTGCCAGGCGGGCCCGGGCCGCGAAACGCGGGACGCCCGACATCAGCAGGGCGTCGTACTCGGTGTCGGTGTGTCGTACCGCCGCCCGGACCGCCACCGAGACCGCGGCCTCGTCCAGCGCCCGGCCGGCCGCCGTGCGCCCGACCCGGCCGCTGCCGCGGACCGAGGCGTGCGCGGCGATGGCCCGGGCCCGTTCCGGCGGGCAGCCGGGGAACAGCCTGCGTATCTCCGCGGCGAAGGCCGCCGTGAACCGGACGTCCTCCGCCGCGCGGCGCGCCCGGTCCCGCTCCCGCCGGCGCGCCCGCGCCTCGGCGTCCGCGAGACAGGCCCGTTCCGCCCGCGCCAGGGCGGGCTCCTCCACCAGGATGCCCTGGCGCTCGTAGCGGCGGCGGCGCCGGTTGAAGCGGACGACGACCGCGGACAGCGAACTGGCCTCGCGCGCCCGCCGGGTGAGGGCCGCATCCCCGCGCGGCAGGTAGACCAGATGCCCCAGGTCGGCGCAGTCCAGGCAGCGCGGCACCCCCGCCTCGCGCACCAGGTGCCGCAGCGGGCTCCGACGGCATTGGGCGCAGTGGACCTGCTTCACCGACTCGAAGACGACCAGACTCATGCCGTGGTGATACCGCCGTCCGGCCCCTTTATCACCTTTCCCGGCGCAGCGCCTGACGTTCCGCCAACTCTCCCTCGATGTCCGGATGTCCCTCTACCGTGACTACGGGGCCTGCGGTATGGCCGTGGCGCCCGTGACGGAGGGGGAAGACATGGGTGGACGGCAGGCCGCGACGGCGACGACGCATCCCCCGATACCCGCGCCGGCCGAGGCCGCCGCACACCTCGCGGGCCGCGAGGTGGTCATCGAGCCCGGCGGCAGCACCGGCTGGCACTACCACCGCGTCCCGCTCATCGCCCTGGTCAAGTCCGGGACGCTGACCCGCATCCTGCACGACCGCACGGTGGTCGTGCACCCGCCCGGCAGCAGCTTCGTCGAACCCGCGGGCCTGCGGCACGTCCACCTCGGCCGCAACCTCGGCACCGTCCCCGTCGTGCTGTACGTGACCAGCACGCTCGCGGAAGGCGAACCGTTCTCCCTGCCCGCCGGCCCTCCGCCCCCCGGCCCCCGGCCCGCTCAGACCAGGCGGCGTATCTCCCCGCGCACCCGGTAGAACCCGCCCGACGCCGCATGCAGCCCGTCCACCACGTACCGGGCGCCCGGCTCCCGGATCCCCCGCGGGAACTGCACGTTCCACGAGCGCTCGAAGCCGCCCGAGACCACCTGTACCCGCAGCCGGCCGCCCTGCTGGACGCACTCCACGACCACGCCGTCCGCCGGGGCCGCCGCCACCGAGACGCTCGCCAGCGCCGCGGCCGACGCCGCCGGCCGGGCCACCGGCAGGGCCGCCGCGGACTTCACGTCCACCGCCACCGGCACCGTGCCCTGCTGGGCCGCGGCGATCGCCGCCTCGCTCGCGTCCACGCACACCAGCGAGCCGTCCGTGGTGACCAGGTACAGCCGCTCGTCCAGGTACTGCATCGACAGGGCGGAACCGCTGCCCGTGCCGAGCTTCCACAGCCGGGTCCCGTCCGCGGCGAAGCAGTACACCGACGAGGAGGAGTCACCGGCGAAGACGTGCTGCCCGTCAGGCGAGGTCGCGCACGCGTACACCGCCGCATCGCAGTGGTACGTGGCCTCGATCGCGCCGGTCCCCTTCGCCAGCCGCTGCACCGCGTTGCGCCCGGTGCCGGCGAAGACCGCATCGGCCTCCTGCCAGCCGAACAGCACCCCGCCGCTGGTCGCGGTGTGCCACAACTCGCCACTGCCGTCCGGGGCGTACGCCGTCACCCCGCGCGTGTGGCCGTGGTAGACCGCGTCCGCATCGGCCCGCACCATCCACGCATTGGACCCGGCGGACCTGCGCGACCACTGGAACTCGTCCTCGTGGTCGATGACCGTCAGACCGCCGTTCGCATCCGAGACGTTGAGCACGCCCTCGTGGATGTCCAGCCAGAAGATGTCCACGTCATCGGCGATGTCGTACGCCTTGAACGGCACCTTCGCCGACAGGTCGTACACCCCGCCGTCGTCACAGCCCGCATAGATCCAGAACTCGTCCGCCACCAGGCACTTCACCCCGTCCGGCAGCGAATACCGGGCCAGCACCTCGCCGCCGTGGCTCAGCGTGTAGACATCGCCCGCCTGGTTGCCGACCCAGGCGCGCTCCTCGTCCACATGGATCCCGAACGCCGACGCGCCCGTGCGGAACCGCCACAGCACCGGGGCCACCGCGCGCGCCGTCGACGGTGCGGACGCCACCTGCCGGCGCGTCACCGGACGCGCCGCGCGCTGCCCCCGGACCGCTGGCGCGTACCCCTTGCGGACCTTCTCGCCGATCTTCTTGGCGGCGGCCGCCCGCGCCTTCTCGGCGCTCGCGAAGGACGAGCTCTGCACCTGGCCGCCCGCGCCGATGCGCCCGTACCGCACGGTCACGGCCGTGCCGTCCACGGTCACCTCGTAGAACTTGTGCGCCCCGCCGCCATCCTGCGACAGCTCCAGATACGTCGTCTCGCGAGCCATGACAGACCCCTCCCCAAGGCCGGGCCCGACGGCTCTCTCCCGCCGGTGATCCCTGGTGAAAAACGCTACGGGCGACCACTGACAATGGGCCCGTGCACCTCGAAGCGATCACCTGGCAGCGGATGGCCGAGCGGCTCGCAGGCCATCTGGACGACCACCGGCCCGACCCCGCGGAGCCGGCCTGGCAGCGCGTCGGCATCGACGGCGCGCCGGCCGCCGGCACCGGCACGCTCGCCGGACAACTCGCCGACGCCGTGCGGCTGAACGGGCGCACGGCCCTGGTCGTGGCGACCGACGGGTTCCTGCGGCCGGCCTCCCTGCGCTACGAGTTCGGCCGCCAGGACGTGGAGAGCTACCTCGGCGGCTGGTACGACACCGCCGCCCTGTGGCGGGAGGTGTTCGGCCCGACCGATCCCGGCGGTACCGGCCGCGTCCTGCCCGACCTGTGGGACCCGGTGACCGACCGGGCCACCCGCAGCCCGTACACCGAACTCCCGCCGGGCGCCGTCGTGATCGTCCACGGCCCGCTGCTGCTGGGCCGCTGGTTCCCCTTCGACCTCAGCGTGCACATCCGGCTCTCTCCCGGAGCGCTGCGGCGCCGCACGGAGGAGTCCGCCCGCTGGACCCTGCCCGCCTTCGCCCGCTACGAGGCCGAGACCGACCCCGCGTCCCTCGCCGACGCCGTCGTCAGGGCCGACGACCCGCGCCACCCCGCCTGGACGGGCCTCGCCGGCTGACCCCGCGCGACCCGGTCCGGGCACGGACGTCAGGGACCCGCAACAAAGCGGTCCCGGCCGGGTGCCGATCGGGATCCGGCCATCGCCCCGGCCGGGGACCGGGCCCTACGGTGCTGTCACGCTTCGAACGGCGGCCACCCGGTGGCGCCCCGGCAGAGGGAGACGGCAATGGGAAGACGGTCGAGGGGGTCGGCGCTCGCCGCGCTGGCCCTGGGCGGGGCCCTGACCCTGGCAGCCTGCAACGGGGACACCGACGGGGGAGCCGCCGACCCGGCCCCCGGCGCCACCCAGGCCCCGCCCTCCGCCACATCCCCGGCCCCGCCCGGCGGTCCGCTGCCCTCGGCGCCCGCGAAGGCCACGCCGAAGCCGACCGCCTCGGCCACCGCCACCGCCGCCGTAAAGCCGAAGCCGCCGGCCCCCGCCCCCACGTGCGACCACAAGATGCCGATCTCGCCGGACGAGATCGCCGTCTACCGCTACACCCCCGAGGGCGGCGCCCACAGCCTGATCGTCAAGCACGGAAACTGGGGCTGCCCCGGACCGGGCGGGGCAGCCCCCTTCGTGACGGTCGGCGAGGAGACCTTCATCTCCGTCAACGAGGACGCCAAGATCAGCGCCCTCACCCCGATCGTGGCGAGCACGGTGAGCAAGCCGATCACCATCAACGAGCTCGGCGAATGGCTGATCGCCCACCCCGACAAGGGCCTGGTCTTCCACTACAACGTGGACCACCACGGCTGGATCGAAACCCTCGGCCAGGAGGAGTACACCCCCGCCCCGTAGCTCCGCAGCCTCCGGAGCCGCGTGGGCCGTACACAGCTCCCGTCGTACGGCGCTACGGCCGCCCGCCCAGCCGGGTGACGGCCAGCGCCGCCGCCCGGCAGCCCGCCCGGGCCGCCTCCTGCGGACCGGCGCCCGCGAGCCGGGCCGCCAGGAACCCGCCGGTGAAGGCGTCCCCCGCGCCCGTGGAGTCCACCGCCCGCACCGGCTCCGCGGCGACCTCGGCCGTGACCCGGCCGCCCTGCGCGACCAGCGCCCCGGCCGGGCCCCGGGTGACCACCACCAGCGGCACCCGCTCGCTCAGCACCGCGGCCGCCCGGGCCGCCCCGGCCGGCTCCGGCAGGCCGGCCAGCAGCCGGGCCTCGTCCTCGTTGGGGAGCAGGACGCAGGCCCCCGCCGCGGCGTCGAGGAAGCGCCGCGTGCCGAGGGTGAGCAGGAACCCCGCCGAGGCCGGGTCCACGCTGACCGGCACCCCGCGGGCCCGGGCCGCCGCCAGCGCGACCTGGGCCAGCTCCCGGCTGCTGTCGGCGAAGAACAGGTAGCCGGACAGGTGCAGACGGGCGACCCCGTCCAGCAGGTCGGGCGCCCAGTCGTCGGGGGACAGGCGCAGGGCGGCGCCGCTGTCGGTCAGGAACGTCCGCTCGGCGTCCTTGCCGACCAGCGCCACCACCGTCCCCGTCGGCTCCACCGGGTCGACCAGCAGCCGCGGCCGCACTCCCGCGTCCAGGAGCGCCTGCTCGTGCCACTGCGCCGATTCCGTGCCCACCCGGGCCAGCAGCCGCACGTCCGCCGCCCCGGCGTGGGCCGCCCAGCAGGCCACGTTGGCCCCGGCGCCCCCGGGCAGGGTCCGGATGCGGGCGGCCGTGTCGGTCGCCGGAGTCAGCGGCTCCGGATGCACCGCCACGACATCGGTGACCACGTCCCCGATGACCAGCAGCGCCCCCGGCCCCGCCCCCGCCGCGGTCACGCCCGCTCCGCCCAGGACCCCGCGATCCGGGCCCCCAGCACGACGTTGCCCCGCACCGCCGCGAGGTTGGCCTCCAGCGAGGCCCCGGCCGTCGCCCGTACCAGGAAGGCCAGCAGGTACGGCGTCACCGCCTGCCCCGTGATCCCCTGCCGCCGGCACTCCTCCAGAGCCTCGGCCAGGACCCGGTCGTGCAGCGCCGGGTCCAACTGCTCGGCCTCGTCGACCGGGTTGGCGACCAGCAGCGCCGACTCGGGCCCACCCAGCGCGTCCTGGGCCGCCATCACGGCCGCGACCTCCTGCGGCCGGTGCACCGTCCAGTCCACCGGCTCGCCCGAACTGGCCAGGTAGAACCCGGGGAAACGTTCCGTTCCGTACCCGAGCACCGTCACCCCCAGCGTCTCCAGCCGCTGCAATGTGGCCGGCACGTCCAGGATCGACTTCACCCCCGCGCACACCACCGTGATCCGCGTCCGGGCCAGCAGCGACAGGTCCGCCGACTCGTCCTGGGTCTCGGCGAACTCCCGGTGTACGCCGCCCAGCCCGCCCGTGGCGAAGACCCGCAGCCCGGCCCGGGCGGCCAGGAACGCCGTCGCCGATACCGTCGTCGCACCGCTCGCGCCGGCCGCGAAGGCGGGCGCCAGATCGCGGTGGCCCAGCTTGCGCACGCCCTCACCGCCGGCGATCCGCTCCAGCTGCTCCTTGTCCAGGCCCGCGTGCGCCACTCCGTCGATCACCGCGATCGTCGCCGGGACGGCCCCTTCCGCGCGGACCAGCCCCTCCAGTTCGGCGGCCACCGCCAGGTTGCGCGGGCGCGGCAGGCCGTGCGTGATGATCGTGGACTCCAGTGCGACGACGGGCCGCCCGTGTTCGAGGGCCTCGCGGACCTCCTCGGACAGGACGACGGGACCGCCGGACGGGGCCGGGGACGAGGACGCGGAAGTGGTGTGCTGTGGCATGTACCCATCCATGGCACGGGAGGTGCGCCCCGAAACGCGCTCCCCGCGGGCTCGTCCGAACACCACCGCACACGGGCGCCCCGTGCGCACGCCCTGGCCGAAACCCGCGGTCGCCCGCTGGACAGGGTGCCTCCTGCGGCGGGCGGAACCTGGACGCTGTGGCCACCCCGGCGCGCGTCCCGGCCGCACTACGCTGGCGCCCCATGAGCACCAGTGATCACTCTGCCGCAGCGGCGGCCTCGGCCTCCTTCGCCGTCTCCGTCCCCGACCTCCCGGACGCCGCCCTGGAGCCGGAGGAGCTCGACCCCGGGCAGATCGTCTCCGGCGCGCCCGTCGTGACCGGCAAGGTGCTGTGGGAATCCCCGGACGGCCGGCAGATCCGCGGCATCTGGCAGATCACCCCGGGCGTCGTCACGGACGTCGAGGCGAACGAGCTGTTCGTGGTGGTCAGCGGCCGCGCCACCATCGAGGTCGAGGGCGGCGCGACCCTGGAGGTCGGCCCCGGCTCCGCCTGCGTGCTCCGGGAGGGCGACAGGACCACCTGGACCGTGCACGAGACGCTGCGCAAGGCCTACCACATCAGCTGCTGACCGCCGGGTGGCGGCGCGAGGTGAACAGCGCGAGCGCCGCCAGCGGCAGCAGCAGGGCGGCGCCGATCGCGTTCAGCCAGCCGTAGCCGGCCTGCGACATGACCAGGCCGGCGCAGGCGCCGCCCAGACCCGCGCAGGTGTTCATCGTGAGGTCGCTCAGCCCCTGCACGGCGGCGCGCGCCCCCGAGGGCACCGAGTCGGTCAGCAGCGCCGAGCCGGAGACCATGCCGGCCGACCAGCCGAGGCCGAGCAGGAAGAGCCCCAGTGCGCTCTGGCCGTGGTCCGGCCCGGCGGTACCGGCGAGCAGCGCGGCCAGCGACAGCAGACCGGCCGCGAGACCGATCACGGACAGCCGGCCGAGCCGGTCCGCGAGCCAGCCCATCACGGGCGAGAAGGCGAACATGCCGGCGATGTGCCCGCTGATCACCAGGCCGATCAGCTGCAGCCCGGCGCCGTGGTGGCCGAGGTCGACCGGGGTCATCACCATGATCGAGACCATGGTGGTGTGCGACACGGCTACGGTGGCCAGCGCCAGGCGGGCGCGCGGCGACGCCTTGACGGCCGCGAACCCGGC
The DNA here is from genome assembly GCF_040636955.1 of Streptomyces sp. NPDC032472. Classification (NCBI taxonomy): domain Bacteria; kingdom Bacillati; phylum Actinomycetota; class Actinomycetes; order Kitasatosporales; family Streptomycetaceae; genus Streptomyces; species Streptomyces sp. NPDC032472. Next base: position 1,017 of record NZ_JBEZVK010000047.1, on the reverse strand, counting down.
ACGCAGCGAGTGGCCGCCTTGGCCCTGCTCGGCGGGCGAGGCCAGCGCCCGGGCCGTCAGCAGCGGATCCGGCCGCAGCAGGACGCCGAGCAGGGTGCCCGTGAGGACGAAGACGGCGCCGGCCCATACGAAGGGGCCGGCCGTCTCCGGGATGGAGGTCCCGGCGAAGCTGCGGCTGGCCGGGGCCGACAGGTTCGGGCCGAGCACCGCGCCCAGGGTGGACGCCCACACGACCACGGAGATGGCCCGCGCCCGGTGGTCCGGGGCGGCCAGGTCGGCGGCCGCGAAGCGGGCCTGGAGGTTGGCGGAGGAGGCGGCTCCGAAGGCGGCCATGCCGAGCATCAGCAGCGGGAAGCTCTTGACCGCGGCGGCCAGCACCACCAGGGCCGCGCCGGCGGCGCCGATCCCGTACGCGAGGACCAGCCCGGGGCGGCGGCCGCGGCGGGTCATCAGGGCGGCGAGCGGCAGCGAGACGAGGGCGGTGCCGACCACGGCGGCGGTGGAGGCGAAGCCGGACAGGGCCTCGGTGCCGCTGACCTCGGTCGCGAGGGCGGGGGCCAGGGCGATGCTGATGGGGACGCCGAGGCCGCCCAGCATCTGGGAGGCGATCAGGACGGAGGAGGTGCGGCGGCGCAGGCGGGGCAGTTCCGCGGGGTCCGGGGTCGCCCCGGCGGGCCGGTCGGTGCCGGTACCGGTACCGGCACCCGTGCCGGGTATCGCGGTCACGCGGGCCACCCCTGGTGCGGGCGGTGCGGGGTGTCTGCTGCAGTGGAGGTAGTCACCGCAGCAGTGTCCCAGCCCTTACCGCCCGGCGGAACCGGTGGACCGACCCGGCCGCTGCGCGGAGCCGTTCCCCACCCCGCTGTGTCCGATAGCGGCTTCGCCGCGGGCGGGTCCTGCGGCCCCGGCCCCGCTCGCCTCGATCGCCGGCGCGGCTCAAAGATCGGGGCTCCGCCCCGGACCCCGCGCCTCAAACGCCGGCGGGGCTGGATGAATCCAGCCCGCGCGGCGTTTGAG
>NZ_JBEZVK010000046.1:0-54639 GCF_040636955.1 Streptomyces sp. NPDC032472 | reverse complement strand
ATACCCCCCGTTCGGGCGCCCCCCCCCCCACCCCCCCGCCCCCCGCCCCTCATGCGTGTCAGCGTCACGAGGCCGAGCCGACGGCTCGGCGGTCTCAGCAGGCGGTCTCAATAGGCGGTCTCAGTAGGCCGTCTCAGTAGGCCAGGGACGGGCCCTTCACGAATTCGGCGAACTCGTGGTTCTTCCCGTTGGGCAGGAACTGCAATTCGGCCCGGTACACGTGTCCGGCCGTGGGGTTCGACAGGACGAATTTCAGCTGCTGGGATTTTCCGCACGGCACGAGCGCGCCATCCCAGCGCCATCCGGTGGTGTCGTCGAACGAGACGAGCCGCAGCCGGCAGGCAGGGCCCGCGTCAGCGGCCAGGTCGGCCCGCGCGTCGAACCGGATCGTCGGCCGGCCCTCGTCTCCCGCCACCACGGCGACACACGCCTGCCGCGTCGACGGGCCGGTACAGCCGCCACCGGACGAGGCGACGGCGGGTCCGACCGCCGTGACGACGGTCGCGCCGCCCAGCGCGACGGCCGCAGCCGCCGTCATGGCGAGGGTGCCGAAACGGCGGCGTAAAGCGGATACGGAAAAGGTCATGGAAATCCCCTTTCTTCATTCATTTCGGAAGGACCAGCCGAGCATAGATGGGTGATGAAACTTTCTGTGCATGAATTTCGCCCCGACGCGGACGGGGGAGCGGGCGAAATCGGGCAGGCGCCGGGCGTCCCGCGCGACCGCGTGACGGCTGTCCGACAGCTCCCCCGGAGGCCACCATGGACGTCCTCGTGCTCATCGGGCGCATCCTGTTCGCCCTGCTCTTCGCGGTCTCCGCGGTGGGCCACCCGACCAAGACCATGGCCGGGTACGCGGCTTCCCGCGGCGTGCCGATGGCCACCGCCGCCACTCTCGGCAGCGGCTTCGTGATGCTGGTCGGCGCGATCAGCGTCGGCGTCGGCCTGTGGGCCGACATCGGCGCCCTCGCACTCGGCGCGTTCTGCTTCTCGGCCGCCCTGCTGATGCACGGCTTCTGGGCCGAGAAGGAACCGCAGGCCCGGCAGATGGAGCAGGTGAACTTCTTCAAGGACACCGCTCTGGGCGGCGCCGCCCTCGTCCTCTTCGCGTTCTTCGCCTTCGCCGGGCACGAACTCGGGCTCATGGTCACCGGCCCGCTGCTCCCCATCAGCTGAGCGCCTCCCGTTCGGGTGATGCTGCCGGACTCCCATGGACGCCGGTGGCCGGAAGCCGCTGCTCCGTCGGGGATCTTGACGCGTCTGCCGCGTATCGAAGCGGTGCCGTGATCGTTTCTTCATCCGAAAGCTCACACCTGCTGCGGAACGGGAGGACGAGGTGACCGCTTGGCAGTACCTCGCCGGAGCGGGCCTGGTGGCGGCGCTGTACCCGCTACAAGGCCAGGTGGCCGTCGCCGACGACGGCGGCGGCCACGCCGCCGCCCGGCCCGATGTGTGCGTGCCGTCCGGCAGCCCCCGCCCGACCCCAGCGCCGCCGCAGGCCGCGCCCCCGACGGTGCGGCCCCCGGCACGGGCCACCGAGCCCGGAGCCCAGCGGCCGACCGTGCACCACCCCGGGCAGGCGCCCCACCCCGCGCGGCCGATCCCCGCCCCGGCGAAACCACCGGCCCGGGCGGCTGCGCCCGTGGCGGGGCCGGTGGCGGGGCCGGTGGCGGGGCCCCGGCCGGTTCCGGCGTTGGCGCCGGCGCCGGCTCCAATGCCGGATCCGGTACCGGCATCGGCGCCGGGGCTGGTGCCTGCGGCGAAGGCCGGGGCCGCGGAGCCGGAGCCCCCGGCACCCGCGCCGGATCCCGGGCCACCTGCCGGGCCGCCACCCGCCGACACCCTCGCCCCGCCTCCGGCCGAAGCGGGGGAGCCGGTGCGTGCGACGGCCTTCCACGTGCGCCCGTACCGCTCGAAAGCCCTGGGACGACGGGGGCCTGACGGCCTGCCCACCGTGATGCTCATGGCCGTCGTCACCACCCCGGCCGTGCTCGCCGCGGCCGTCCTGCGACCGCGCTCCAAGAACCGCACCTGAGGCCGGTCCCACCGACCGGCCCCCTCCACCAACGGGAGAACCCTCGTGTCCGAATGGCTGATCCTGGCCATCGCCATGGCGCTCGTCTGCGCCCTCGTCTTCGCCTTCACTGCGCTCCGGCACCGCCGGGTCGCACCCGACGAGGACACCAGCGAAACCCCCGACGTCATCGAGTACATGACGATGATGGTCGGCGTGGTCTACGCCATCGTGCTCGGCCTGGCCATCGCGGGCGTCTGGGAGGCGCGCGGCGCCGCCGAGGACAGCGTGCGGCGCGAGGCCCAGGCCCTGTACGAGGTCACCCAGCGCGCCGACGTCTACCCGGCCGCCGTTCGCGACCGGATCCGCAGCGAGGTCGACGCGTACGTCACCCACACTGTCGCCGTGGACTGGCCGCGGCTGACCGCGGGTGACACCGCCTCGCCCGAGGGTGCGGACCTGCTGGCCAAGCTCCGCACCGACGTCACCCACCAGAGCCCCGCCACGGAACTCCAGGCCCAGGCGTACCAGCCGCTGCTGGACCAGATCGCGGCCGCCGACGACGCCCGCCACTCGCGGGTGCAGAGCGACGAGTCCACGCTGCCGAGCGTGGTCTGGTTCGGACTGCTGACCGGCGGCGTGGTCACCGTCGGCCTGATCTTCACCCTGCAGATCCGCCGCTCGGGCCGTGAGCTGCTGCTGGCCGGACTCTTCAGCGCGCTGATCGTCTTCCTGCTGTTCATGGTGTGGAGCTTCGACGCCCCGTACGGCCGCGGCGGAATCGATTCCGCGGCCCCGTTCGAGGACCTGTTCCCGAAACTGGCCCTGGCGGCGGAGCGGTAGGGGGCCGCGGGCGGGGCGGGGTCGGTCGGGCGCACGGCGGCGGGGCGGGGGCGGGGTTACGGCAGCAGCACGGGCGGACCGCGGCGGTCGGCAAGGCGGCAGCCGCGACGGGCAGCGATCCGGGGGCGGGGGCGGATCTGCTGGGCGGTGCCTCGTAGGGGCGGGGTCACGGTGGGGCGGGGTCGGGGAGTGTCCGGGGGCTTCCCGGCCGCCCATTGTCCTTTCGGTCCGCGCCGGCTCGTCAAGGGCGCTCCCTGCGGTCGCGTCGCTACGCGATGGCCTGCGGCCACCCTTGACAAGCCGACGCGAACCGAAATGCCAAAGAGCTGCCGGGAAGCCCCCGAAGGATGGCCAGGGGGTCAAGTCCAGCCTCCACTCCCGTCAGAGAGGGCAGTCCGGGTCCCGATGTGCAGAATCCGTCCTCCCCGGACCGCCACCCCTCCCCAGCCCCGGGCATACGGGTAGCCGAGCCCCCAAGGCCCGAAAGAGGACCCTCTCCGGACCCGAGGGGCGCCAACCTGCATGAGACTTCGACGAATTGGCTGCCAGGAGCGGGGAGACGCCCCAGATCGCTACGCGCTCCTCTTTTCTCGGCGTCCGACGGCCGTCCGTGGCTGATAGCGCACCAGATCGCTACGTCGTCCCTCACGTCTCAGCGTCCGACGGCCGTCTGGGCTTGTGGGCGCGTCAGTTCGCTACGCGCTGCCGGTCTCTCGGCGTCCGACGGTCGTCTGGAGCTGGCCAAGGGTCGCCGACGGTCACAGGCTTCCCCCTCACTACGTCTGACGACGTCTCAACATCGCCCGCGAGTCGAAGAAGGGCCCTCAGGTAGTCGGATGACGACTTTCGTGACGCCAGACTCCGTCTGACGCCCCTCCGCCTCCCACCCGGCATCAAAATGCGGACAAAACACCCGCTGGCGCGCCTACCAGCCACGGACGGTCGTCAGTCGCCGATAGACCGGCAGTACGTAGCGATCTGGCGCGTCTGCCAGCCCCAGACGGCGGTCGGCCGCCGAGCAATGCGGCAGCAGGTAGTGATCTGGTGCGCTATCGGCCACGGACGGCCGTCAGCCGCCGAGACGTGCGCGACCGTGTAGCGATCTGGTGCGCTATCAGCCCCAGACGGCCGTTGGACGCTGAGAGAAGAGGAGCGCGTAGCGATCTGGGGCGTCTCCCCGCTTCTGGCGGTCATTTCTTCGTCGTTTCGTGCAGGTTGGGGCCCCTTGGCTTCGGAGCGGGCCATGGAAGGGGGTTTTGGGGCTCGGCTGCCCGTATGCCCGGGGCTGGGGAGGGGTGGTGGTGCTGGGGGAAAGGATTCTGCACCTCCCGACCCGGGCTGCTCTCTCTGGCGAGGGCCGTGTGTGGATTGTTCCCCCTGGCCATCCTTCGGGGGCTTCCCGGCAGCTCTTTGGCATTTCGGTTCGTGTCGGCTTGTCAAGGGTGGCCGAAGGCGATCGCGCAGCGACGCGACGCAGGAGCGCCCTTGACGAGCCGGCGCGAACCGAAAGGACAATGGGCGGCCGGGACGCCCCCGGACACCCACCGACCCCGCCCCACCGTGACCCCGGCCATCGGCTCCTGGTCAGCCCCTAAGGCGCGTCCTCGGGTGCTGGCCGCCGCTCTTCCGGCTGCGGTCTTGGTGCCGGGTGGGCGGCCCTCCACCCACTCGCCCCTCCGCTCCGCCTCTCTCCCTCCGCTCCGCCTTCCCTCCCCCCTCCCTCCCCCCTCCGCCCCCCCCGCCAGGGTCCATGCAGAGGCTGACGCCGCGGTCGTCGGTGGCGCCGACCGGCGGCGTGGTCGGTGGCCACCCCGTGGCCGCCCGTCGCCGCGATCCGCGGCGCAGCCGTCGCCGGAGACGATCTCGAAGGGGAGCTTAATTGTTCTTCGGAGATCGTTTAGGAGCGCTACTTCTGGGGCCAGATACGGGGTCGTGGCCAGAAGTGCGCGCAGGCATGGCAGGCTTGGGGCATGGCCGCTCAGATTTCTCCCAGCATCCTGTCCGCCGACTTCGCCCGCCTCGCCGAGGAGGCGAAGGCCGTCGAGGGCGCCGACTGGCTGCATGTCGACGTCATGGACAACCATTTCGTCCCCAACCTCACCCTCGGTATGCCCGTCGTGGAGTCCCTGAGCAGGGCCACCGACACGCCGCTGGATCTGCACCTGATGATCGCGGACCCGGACCGCTGGGCCCCGCAGTACATCGAGGCCGGTGCAGGGTCCGTCACCTTCCACGCCGAGGCCGCCGCCGCGCCGGTGCGGCTCGCGCGGGAGATCCGGGCCAAGGGTGCCCGCGCGGCCATGGCGCTCAAGCCGGCGACGCCGATCGAGCAGTACGAGGACATCCTCCCCGAGCTCGACATGGTGCTGATCATGACGGTCGAGCCGGGCTTCGGCGGCCAGCCCTTTCTCGACATCATGCTCCCCAAGATCCGCCGGACCCGGGAGCTGATCGCCAAGCACGGCCTGGACCTGTGGCTCCAGGTCGACGGCGGGGTCTCCGCCACCACGATCGAGCGATGCGCCGAGGCCGGCGCGGACGTGTTCGTCGCCGGCAGCGCCGTGTACGGGGCGGTCGACCCGGCCGCTGCCGTCCGTACGCTGCGCGAGCAGGCGGACGTGGCGATCGCTGCGGCGCCCTGGGTCTGCGACCACTGAGCGCACCGAGGCAACCACGCCAGACGAGGGTTGGAGGACAGGTCGGTGAACGGCAGCTGTCCAGGCTGATCAACGGCCGTCGGATCTGACAGGATGAACGACGAGTCGAGAGTGTGAACAGCAGTAGCAGTGAGGAGAGCGCGGTGTCGGCAATGTCGGCGGGACGGTCAGCCCTGCGGATGGGACCCGCGGAGCTGGTGCAGGCGGCGGCCATGGCCCGCCGCTTCTACCTGGAGGGCAAGTCCAAGATCCAGATCGCCGAGGAGTTCGGCGTGAGCCGCTTCAAGGTGGCCCGGGTCCTGGAGACCGCCCTCGAGCGCGACCTCGTGCGGATCGAGATCCGGGTGCCGGCCGAGCTGGACGCGGAGCGCTCCGACGCGCTCCGCGCCCGGTACGGGCTGCGGCACGCGGTCGTCGTCGAGTCCCCCGCCGACACGAGCGAGGACGCCCCGGACCCGGAGAACCTCGGCGCGGTCGCGGCCGACCTGCTCGGCGAGCTCGTCAGCGAGGGCGACGTGCTGGGCCTGGCCTGGGGGCGGTCCACCATCCACATGGCCGCCTCGCTGCACCGGCTCCCGCAGTGCACCGTCGTGCAGCTGACCGGCGTGTACGACGCCGGCACCGCCGAGCGCGGCTCGGTGGAGGCCGTGCGCCGCGCCGCGCAGGTCTCGGGCGGTGACGCGCACCCCATCTACGCCCCGATGCTGCTGCCCGATCCGGCCACCGCGGCCGCGCTGCGCAACCAGACCGGGATCGCGCGGGCCTTCGAGTACTTCGACAAGGTGACCGTCGCGGCGGTGTCCATCGGCTCCTGGGAGCCGGGGATCTCCACCGTCCACGACATGCTGACCGACGAGGAGCGGGCCCACTACGCCTCGCTCGGCGTCGCGGCCGAGATGTCCGCGCACCTCTTCGACAAGGACGGCCGCAGGGTCGGGCGGGACCTCGGCGAGCGCTGCATCACCGTCGAGGCGGACCGGCTGCGCCGGATCCCCGAGGTCGTGGCGATCGCGGGCGGGCTGCGCAAGGCGGCGGCGATCGGCGCGGTGCTGCGCTCGGGCCTGGTGACCAGCCTGGTCACGGACACGGCGGTGGCGGACTATCTGCTGACCGAGTCGGAGCCCGGTCTGCGGCCCGCGCTGGACCGCGCCGACCCTGACGAGTGACGGAGTGACCGCCGATCGCATCCGGCCGGGTCCCGCCGCCGTGTGATTCGCTAGCGCATCCGACATTTGGCACGATCTATGCATGATCGTGCGGAACGCGCCCCGGGCCCGGTTGCTGCTGCGCCTGCTCGGGGCGGTGTTCCTCTGCGTCGCGCTCGTCGCCACGGCCGGCGGCTGCGGCGGCTCCGGGGCCCGGTCCGCGGCGCCCTCCCGGTCCGCGCCGGCGTCCGCGCCCGCCTGGGCGAAGGGGATGGCGACCGTACGGGCCGACGCGCTGCCGCCGCAGGCGCGCGAGGTGCTGAGGCTCATCGACCGGGGCGGGCCGTACCCGTACCGGCAGGACGGGACCGTGTTCGGGAACTTCGAGAAGGTGCTGCCGCAGCAGAAGCGCGGCTACTACCACGAGTTCACGGTGCAGACGCCCGGGGAGCGCGACCGCGGGGCCCGGCGGATCGTGACCGGCCAGGGCGGGGAGTTCTACTACACGGACGACCACTACGACACCTTCAAGGCGGTGCTGCGATGACCCTCGATCCGCAGCCCCTCGCCCCGGCCCTGGCCGCCGCCGAGCGGGCCGGCTGGGCGACCGTACGGGTCGACCTCGACGGCGTACGCGACAAGGCCGGGCTGATGCGCCGATGGGAGGCGGCGCTGCGGCTGCCCGACTGGTTCGGGCGGAACTGGGACGCGCTGGCCGATGCGCTGATCGACCTGTCGTGGCTGCCGCCGGCGCCGGGCCGGCTGCTCGCCGTGACCTCGTGGCGGGGCTACGCCGAGGCGCGGCCCGCCGACTGGGAGACGCTCCGGGAGGTGCTCCAGGAGGCCGTGGCGTACTGGCGGGAGGCCGAGGACGGGGCCCTGGAAGTGCTGCTCTCCGACACGCCGTGACGCGCCGTGACGGGGGCGGGGCCGTTCGCCCCGCCCCCGTCACGGGGCCGTTCGTGGTGCGCCTGTTCGTTCGTGCGCCGTGCCGCCGTTCGGCAGGTCAGCCTTTCGGGATCCACGGAGGGGTCTGGCCCCAGGACCAGATCGGGATCTTGGCCGCGTCGACCGGGGGCGGGTTGGGCCCCGAGTAGATGAGGGCCATCCGGGTGCCCCACTCGATGTAGTACGCGAAGACGGCGCGGAATTCGGGGTCGGTGGGCAGGCCGACCTCGTCGGCCGTGTCCATGAGCAGGTCCACCCAGCGGCGGCGCTGCTCCTCGGTGATGCCGCGGCCCAGGTGCTTGGTGGCCATGTGCTGGTGGCCGCCGTGGTGGGCGGTGTAGTCGGACGGGCCGCCGAAGACCTCCGACAGCCAGACCGCCACGTGCCGGGGGTGCTCCTTGTCCATGCCCGCGAAGACGGGGGCCAGGATCTCGTCCTGCAGGGCGTGGTCGTAGAAGGCGACGGTGAGGCGGTGCATCGCCTCGGCTCCGCCCATCCACTCGTAGATGGTCGGAGTGGTTCCGGGTGTGGTGCTGCTCATGACTGGGGTGCGGCCTTTCCGGGGCCGGCCACGTCGGTGACGCGGTAGTGCTGCATCTCCTCGATGGCCTTGACGTAGGGGCGGATCGCGCTGAAGAAGGCCGGGAAGTGCTCACCCTTGCGGAAGCCGTTCAGGTGGGCGTCGACCGAGGTCCAGCGGATGCGGAGGACGTAGTGCTCGCGGTCGTTCTCCTCCTCGCAGCGGGCCAGCTCGTAGTCGATGCACTCGGGCGAGGCGGCCAGGGCCTCCGCGGCCTGCCGGTACGAGTCCTCGAAGGCCTGCTGGTCGTCCAAGGCGATCCGGTAGCGGATGTATTCGACGGTGGTGGTCATGCTGCGTGCCTCTCCCTGAGTCCTGAGTCGGGCGTCGGTCGCGGCCAAGCCTGGCGCGATCATGCCCCGACGCGGGGCCCTTTCGTCATTCCGACGCAGACTTCTGGGAGTCCGTCTCCCCGGTGTCCGTCTTCGGGGAGTCCGTCTCCCGGGAGTCCGTACGGTCGGGGCCCTCCTCCCGCACCTTGCGGACCCTGGCCAGGGAGTCGCGCAGCTCGGTCAGCCACTCGTCCGTGTTGCGGCCGACCAGGCGTACGCACCAGGCGAGGGCGTCGGCCCGGCTGCGGGCCACACCGCCCTCGACCAGGGTGTCGAGGACCTGGCGTTCCGGCTGGCGCAGGCGCGTCATCACCGGTACCGCCAGGTGGGTGAACAGGATGCGGTCGTCCCCGGACTGGACGGCCCAGGCGACCTTGCGGCGGTAGAGCTCCTCCGCCTGCCGGGCCACCTCGATGCGCTGTTCGCGGGTGCGTTCGCGGAACGCCTTGACCGACTCGTTGGCCGGGAGGGTGCCGACGACCGTGATCTCCTCGCGGTCGACGGCCACCTCGACCAGGGACTCGTAGACGTCCACCGGAAGGCGGTCCGCGAACCAGGTGCGCAGCTGCTCGCTCTGCTCGGATGTAATCATGTAATCAACGTTGCATCCGTTCGCGGCTTGATCGCAAGGGATCCGCGTTCGCTCTGGGCTGCGTTCGCTCTCAGCCCATCGAGCGGTACCGGTGGATCAGCGAGACCGCCATCGCCCCCTCTCCCACGCCCGACGCGACCCGCTTGACCGAGTGGGCGCGGACGTCGCCGGCCGCGAAGACGCCCGGGACGCTGGTCTCCAGGGGGTAGGGGGCCCGCTCCAGGCTCCATTCCGCGGGCAGTTCGCCGCCGTTGGCGATCAGGTCGGAGCCGGTCAGGACGAAGCCGTACTCGTCGCGCTCGACCACGCCCGACAGCCAGTCCGTGTGCGGGCGGGCGCCGATGAAGGTGAACATGAAACGGGCCGGGACCTCGATGTTCTCGCCGGTGTCGGCGTCGTGGAGGGTGAGCCGTTCCAGGTGCTCGCCGCCGTCGAGGGCGACCACGGTCGTGCGGACCTTCACCTCGATGTTCGGGGTGCGCTCGATCTCGTCGATCAGGTAGCGGGACATGCTGGCGTCCAGCGACTCCGCTCGGACCAGCACCGTGACCTTGGCCGCGTACTTGGCGAAGTGCACCGCCGCCTGCCCGGCCGAGTTCGCGCCGCCCACGATGTAGACGTGCTGCGAGATGCAGGCCGAGCTCTCCGTGGTGGCCGCGCCGTAGTACAGGCCGGCCCCCTCGAAGCGCTCGGCGCCCGGCGCCTGGAGGCGGTTGTACGAGACCCCCGTGGCCAGCAGCACCGTCTCGGCGCTGATCTCCGTGCCGTCCGCCAGCGTCAGGATCTTCGCCGGGTCGTCGCGGGTCAGCGAGACGACCTCCACCGGGTGCAGGATCTCGGCGCCGAACCGGGAGGCCTGGATGGTGGCGCGGCGGGTCAGGTCCCCGCCGGAGAGGCCGGAGGGGAAGCCGAGGTAGTTCTCGATCAGGCTGGAGGTGCCGGCCTGCCCGCCGGGGGCGCGCGAGTCCAGCATCAGCGTGGACAGGCCCTCGGAGGCCGCGTACACCCCGGCCGCCAGGCCCGCCGGACCGGCTCCGACGATCACGCACTCGTAGTGCGGGCGTGAGGCGGTGGTGGCCAGGCCCAGGCGCTGGGCGAGCTCGGTGTCGGTGGGGGCGGAGAGCACCGCCCCGTCCGGGAAGCGGACGAGGGGCAGCGCGGCGTCGGGCTGGGCCGCGATCAGGGTGAGGGCCTCAGGGTCCCGTTCGACGTTGAGGAAGCGGAACGGCTGGCCGTTGCGGGTGAAGAAGTCGCGGACGGCGTGGGTGCCGGGGGAGACGAGGTGGCCGGCGACGATGATGCCGTCGTAGGCGGGCCGGTAGGTGGCCAGCCAGTCGGACAGCAGGTCGTCCAGGACCGGGAAGAGCCGCTCGTGCGGCGGGTCCCACGGCTTGAGCAGGTAGTAGTCCAGCCGGACCCGGTTGATGGCCGTGATCGCCGCGTCGGTCTCCGCGTACGCGGTGAGCAGCACGCGGCGGGCGTCGGGGAAGCGGCTGACGGCCTCCAGCAGGAACTCGACGCCGGTGACGTCGGGCATCCGCTGGTCCACGAGGAAGAGGGCCGGGTCGTGGCCGCGCTCGTCGAGGGAGTCCAGGATCTTCAGGGCGTCGGCGGCCGAGGAGGCGCCGAGCACCCGGTAGCGGTCGCCGTAGGCGCTGCGCAGGTCCCGGCGGACGGCCCGCAGCACCTGAGGGTCGTCGTCCACGGCCAGGATGACGGGCTTGCGGCTCTCCGCGCGCTCGGCGGTGGCCGCGCCGGTGGTGGCGGCCGTGGTGGCGGCGGTGGTGACGGCCGTGGCGGCAGGGGCGCCCGCGCCCGCAGCTGTGGCGGTCGCGGCGCTGGCTGTCGGGGCGGTCGCGGCGGTGGCCGTCGCGGCGCCGGCGGAGGTGCTCTCGGGGGCCGCGCTCATGCCGCTTCCAGCATCAGCTTGTCGGCGTAGCACCAGGCCCACGTCTCGCCGGGCTCGTGCGAGGCCGCGATCGGGTGGTCGGTGGTGCGGAAGTGCCGGGTGGCGTGGCGGTTCTTGGAGGAGTCGCAGCATCCGACGTGGCCGCAGGACAGGCACATCCGCAGGTGCACCCAGCTGTCGCCGAGGGCGAGGCACTCCTCGCAGCCCTCGGTGCCCGGCTCCACCGGGCGTATCTGATCGAGATGTGTGCACAACAGGTCCGTCATCGTCCCCGTCCCTCTCCTCGTCTGCGCGCGACGTACTCCGCCCGCCCGTGATTCACGGCGCGTCCAGACCATAGGCGGGAGGTGCGCGAATGGTTCAGCGATTCGGCCGATGTCAGGAAGTCCCGGGGCTACTTCATGACGTCCGCGGGCGACTAGGTGAGGTGGCCCGAGAAGGAGCCGTTCTACCTCACGAAGTCGCACACGGGCGCTTTGACGCTCGAGCCGCGCACAAGCAGTGTGGTGGACGCAAACGACAACAGGCGGCGCCTGGAGGAATCCGTGAGCAGAAAGATTCTGGTCATTGTCTCCGAACACGGTTACTGGGCCGAGGAACTGATAGGGCCGGTGTCGAAGTTCGACGAGCGCGGCTACGAGGTCGTATTCGCCACGCCGACCGGAAAGCGCGCGCACGCACTTCCGCCGAGCCTCGACGCGAACTTCATCGACCCTCCGCTGGGCCGCTCGGTCACCACCGAGGAGAACGCCCGACTGGGCCGCGAGTTCGAGCAGTCGAGCCGGCTGGACTCGCCGCTCGACATCGAGGCCTGGGTGCCCGAGCGCCCGTACACGAGCGACGAGGGCTACCTGCGCAAGCTGGAGCAGTACCACCGCGATCTGGAGAAGCTCGGGTCGGACATCGCCGACTACGACGCGATCCTCATCGTCGGCGGCAGCGGCCCGATCGTCGACCTCGCCAACAACGAGCGGGTGCACGCCCTGATCCTGGCCTTCAAGAACGCCGGCAAGGTCGTGGCGGCCGAGTGCTACGGCGTCGCCTGCCTGGCCTTCGCCCGAGACTGGGGCGACCGCCGCAGCATCATCTGGGGCAAGCACGTGACCGGGCACTGCAAGGAGTACGACTACAAGGACGGCACCGGGTTCCTCGGCACCGACTTCAACATGGGCCCGCCGCCGTACCCGCTGGAGTACATCCTGCGCGATGCGACCGGCCCGCGCGGGGCGTACCACGGCAATTTCGGGCACCCGCTTTCGGTGATCGTCGACTACCCGTTCGTGACGGGCCGGTCCACCCCGGATTCGTATCTCACGGGGCAGAAGATCGTGGAAGTCCTGGAGGAAGGCCTCACCCGCTACGGGTGGTGAACCGGGAAACTCCGGAAACTCTTCGGGAAAGAAGGGGGATTCATGGGAGCCACTCCCGGACGGGAAAGGCTGATCGAGCAGTTCAAGGCCGACGGCCTGACGGTGATGTTCGGAAATCCGGGGACGGTGGAGCAGGGATTCCTCGACGCGGTCGACGCTGCGGAGGACTTCCACTACGTCCTCGCCCTCCAGGAAACCGTGGCGGCCGGCATCGCCGACGGCTACGCCCGGGCCACCGGCGGTGCGGCCCTGCTCCAGCTGCACTCCGGTGTGGGCCTGGGCAACGGCATCGGCATGCTCTACCAGTCGCTGCGCGGCCACACCCCGCTGGTCGTGGTCGCCGGCGACGCGGGGGTCCGCTACGACGCCATGGACGCGCAGATGGCCTGCGACCTGGTGGCGCTGGCCCGGCCGGTCACCAAGTACGCGACCCGGGTCACCGACCCGCGGTCGGTGCTGCGCACCGTGCGCCGGGCGGTGAAGATCGCCCTGACGCCTCCGCGCGGCCCGGTGTTCGTGGCGCTGCCGATGGACGTGCTGGACGAGCTCAACTCCGAGCCCGTCCTGCCCGCCGCCGTCCCGCTCACGGACGTCGCGCCCTCCCCGTCCTCGGTGGGGCGCGCGGCGGAGCTGCTCGCCTCCGCGGAGCGGCCCGTGGTCCTGGTGGGCGACGGGGTGGCGCTCTCCGGGGCGCAGCGCGAACTCGCGGCCGTCGCCGAGCTGCTGGGCGCGGACGTGTACGAGGTGGACTCCTCGGAGGTGAACATCGCGGCCTCGCACCCGCTGCGCCGCGGCCAGACGGGCCACATGTTCGGCCCGCACAGCAAGGAGCTCGTCGCCGGGGCGGACGGTGTGCTGATCGTGGGCACGTACGTCTTCCCCGAGGTGTTCCCCGAGCTGGACAGCCCCTTCCGGCCGGGCGCCAAGGTCGTCCACATCGACCTGAACGCCTACGAGATCGCCAAGAACCACCCGGTCGACCTGGGGCTGGCCGCCGACCCGCGGTACGCGCTGCGCGCCCTGGCCGGCGTACTGGAGGAGCAGCTGAGCCCGCGGCGGCGGGCGGCCGCGGCCGCCCGGCTGGACGCCCGCACCCGGGAGCGGGCGCTGGCGGCGCGCTCGGGCGAGGCGCAGGACGACGGCACGCCGATGGCGGTCTTCCTGCGGACGCTGGCCGAGCGCACCGGCGGGGACCTGATCGTCTTCGACGAGGCGCTGACCACATCCCCGCTGGTCACCCGGTACCTGCCGCCGGAGCGGCCGGGCGACTACCACCTGACCCGCGGCGGCTCGCTGGGCGTGGGCTTCCCCGGCGCGGTCGGCATCAAGCTGGCCCGCCCGGACCGCCTCGTCGTCGGCTTCGCGGGCGACGGCGGGGCGATGTACACGTACCAGGCGCTGTGGACCGCGGTGCGGCACGGCGTCGACGCCAAGTTCGTGGTGTGCAACAACCGCAAGTACCGGCTGCTGGACGACAACATCGCCCAGTACTGGCGGGAGCGGGACATCCCCGAGCACGGCTTCCCGGGCTCCTTCGACCTGTCCCACCCGGAGATCGACTTCGCGGGCCTGGCCCGGTCGCTCGGTGCCGGGGGGATGCGGGTGGAGAAGCCGGACGAGGCGGTCGCCGCGGTGGGCCGGATGCTGGAGCACCCCGGTCCGTTCCTCGTGGACGTCCACATCTGAACCGCCACCCGATCCGACCAGAGCAGTCACCCAGCACGGACAGGAGGAGACCGCATGCCCGCCGAGCGGCAGCTCACCGAGGACGCGATCCGCACGTTCGCCGAGAACTGGTACGTGGCGCTGGACCGGCACGTGCCGGCCGGCCAAGTGCTCGCCCTGATCACCGAGGACCTGGAGTTCAAGGTCCCCGAGGACACCTTCCTCGGCCGCGAGGGCTTCGGCCGCTGGTACGAGGCGGTCACCCACCGGTTCTTCGACGAGGTGCACACGGTCACCAAGGTGGAGCCGGTCATCGAGGGCGACCGGGCCATCGTCCGGGTCCTCGTCAACTGGCAGGCGAAGATCTGGGACCCGCCGGCCGCGCGAAGCCAGTGGCTCGGCTTCGACGCCGACCAGACCTGGACGGTCGTGGCCGGCCCGGACGGCCCCCTGATCAAGCAGTACACCGTCAACGAGCTGGCCCCGATGCCCGGTTCCGGATCTCTGTGAGACGGCTGCCTGCGAGACGGCTGCCCGTGAGACGGCTCCGCACGAGGGCGGACGAGCAAGGAGCGACGAGACCATGACCGAAGTGACACGGGAGCGCGTGGAGGCGGCCTACCGCGCCCTCGGCTCCGGGGACCGGGCCCGCATCCTGGAGTACTACGCGCAGGACCTGCGCTGGCTGGTGCCGGGAAACCACCCGCTGGCCGGCCGGTACGAGGGCCTCGACGCCTTCCTGGAGCTGATGGGGCAGACCCACAAGCTCACGGGCGGCACCTTCCGGATGGACATCGAGGCGGTCATGGTCGGCGAGGACTGCAGCGCCGACGTGTGCCGCAACACCGCCGTGCGGGACGGCGCCGACCCGGCGAGCACGTCCCCGTACGAGCGGATGGACTACCCGGTCTTCCACTTCATGAAGTGGCGGGGCGGCCGGATCGTCGAGGGCCGCGACGGCCTCTTCGGGGACTCGGCCAGCGCCTTCAGCCAGTTCTGGGCGCCGTTCGCGCCGGACGGAACCCGCCGGGACCGATAGGGGGAGGAGCGCGATGAGCGCTGTGGACGCACGACAGATCCTTCAGAAGTACTACGAGTACGCGAACGCGGGGGACTGGGACCGCTGGTGCGACCTGTTCGCCGACGACCAGGTCATGGACGAGCAGCTGGCCGGGCACATCGAGGGCCTGGAGACGCTCCGCTCGATGATGAAGGGCATGGGCACCATGTACCGGGTCTTCCGGAACGAGCCCGTGCACTTCCTCGTCGACGGGGAGAAGGCCGCGGCGGTCTCCCACCTCAGTGCCGTCAGCGCCTCGGGCGAGGCCATCGAGGCCGAGGTCATGAACTTCTTCCGGATCGTGGACGGAAAGATCGCCTACATGGCGAACTACCACGACACCGTCCCCTTCCAGGTGCTGAGCCGGGGATGAGGGGGAGACGTGATGGCCGCGGATGAGTACGACTACGTCGTCGTCGGCTCCGGCACGGCCGGCAGCGTCCTGGCGAACCGCCTGAGCGAGGACCCGGACGTCACCGTCCTGGTACTGGAGGCCGGGGGCAACCGGATCCCGCCCGAGGTGGACGACCCCTCGTCCTGGTACAAGCTGCTCGGCGGGCCCGTCGACTGGGGCTACACCTCCGTCCCGCAGCCCGGCCTGGACGGCCGGCGGACGTACGAGCCGCGCGGGAAGGCGCCCGGCGGCAGCAGCAACCTGTACATCATGATGCACATCCGGGGCCACGCCTCGGACTTCGACAACTGGGCCTACCAGGGCGCGGCGGGCTGGGCGTACGAGGACGTGCTGCCGTACTTCGCGCTGCTGGAGGGGCAGGAGGACGCCACCGCCCCCACCACCGGCACGAAGGGGCCGCAGCGCATCACCCACGCCGGGCGGCACGGGCCCAACCCGGTGTCGCGGGCCTTCATCGACGCGGCCGTGGAGCTGGGCCACCGGGAGATCGCCGACTTCAACACCGACGGCCCGAGGCGCGGCCTGTTCGGCACCGGCTGGCACCACATCGACGTGGCCGACGGACGCCGCCAGGGCACCCTCGCCGCCTACCTGGAGCCGGCGCTGACCCGCCCGAACCTGACGCTGCGCACCAGCGCCCAGAGCACCCGGCTCCTCTTCGACGGGGACACCTGCACGGGCCTCCAGTACGCCCAGCTCGCCCCGCCCGCCCCGTTCCCCGGCCGGACGGTCGAGGACGGGCACAGCACCGCCGCCACGCCCGGGCTGCACACCGTACGGGCCCGCCGGGAGGTGATCGTGGCGGCCGGGGCGATCGAGTCCCCGAAGCTGCTGCTGCTCTCCGGCATCGGCCACCCGGAGCACCTGCGGGCGCACGGCATCGCCGTCACCGCGGCCGTGCCCGGCGTCGGCGAGAACTTCCACAACCACGTGCTGACCGGGCTGATGGCGGAGGTGACCCAGGAGCTGCCGCCGCCGGCGCAGAACCTGTCGGAGAGCGCGCTGTTCCTCTCCTCGCGCCCCGGGCTGCCCGCCCCGGACCTGCAGATCGCGTTCGTGCACGTGCCGTTCGACGTGATCGTCGGCAAGGACCACCCGAACACGGTGTCGATCCTGCCGGGTGTCGTACGCCCCGTCTCCCGCGGCTGGATCCGCCTCGCGAGCGCCGACCCGCTGGCCCACCCGCTGATCAACCCGAACTACCTGGGCGACCGCTGGGACCTGGAGCGGATGGTCCAGGGCGTGAAGCTGGCCCGGGAGATCTTCGCGACCTCGGCGTTCTCGCCCTGGTACAAGCAGGAGCTCCAGCCCGGCCCGGGCCTGGCCACCGACGACGAGCTGCGCACCTTCGTGAAGCAGAAGTCGGAGAGCTACCACCACCAGTCCGGCTCCTGCCGGATGGGCATCGACGACCTCGCCGTGGTCGACCCCGAGCTGCGCGTGCACGGCGTGCGCAACCTGCGCGTGGTCGACGCCAGTGTGATGCCGGCGGTGCCGTCGGGCAACTGCCACACCGCGATCGCGATGATCGCCGAACGCGCCGCGGACTTCCTCAAGGGGGCCAGCCGTGTCTGACACCGTGCTGCGCGAGGGCGCACTCACCGGGACCCGCATCGCGGTCCTGGTCGAGAGCGACTTCTACGAGCCGGAGATCTTCTACTACCAGCGCCGGTTCGCCGAGGAGGGCGCCGAGGTCGACTTCCTGACCCGGCTGTGGGGCAACGACTCCCTCACCTTCAGCGGCCACGAGTACCGGGCTCCGTTCACCGTCTCGAAGTCCCTGGAGGGGCTGGACGACGAGGAGCTGCGCCGGTACGCCGCGATCGTCGTGCCCTCGGGCATGGTCGCCGACCGGCTGCGCTACACCGAGGACGTCGACGTCCTCGCACCGGCGACGGAGCTGCTGCGCCGGGCGTTCGAGGAGCCGACGGTCCTGAAGGGGATCATCTGCCACGGCATGTGGCTGGCCTCCTCCATCCCGGGCAAGGTCCGCGGCCGTAAGGTGGTCTGCCACAACAACCTGATCGGCGACGTGCGCAACATGGGCGCGCAGTACGTCGACGAGGACGTGGTGGTCGACGGCGACCTGGTCACCGGCCGCACCGGCGCCCACCACCACCTCTTCGCCCGCCGGATCATCGAGCTGCTCGCTGCCGGGCGGGGGCGGAGGGCCGACTGATGCAGCGGATGGTCTGGTCGCACGTGGGCCTGAACTGCCGGGACCAGAAGACCACGGAGGAGTTCTACACCCGCCACTTCGGCTTCACCCGAGCCCGTGTCGTCGACCTCGGCGAGACGCAGATCGTGTTCCTGCGCAAGGGGGACGCGTACCTGGAGCTCTTCGCCTCGGAAGCCGAACCGGCCCGCCCGGCGCACGACGACGGGCCGGCGGCCCCGGGCCGGATGCGCCACCTGGCCTTCCAGACCGACAGCGTGGACGCGTTCCTGGCCGGGCTGGGCGACGCGGCAGAAGTGACGCTGGGGCCGCTGGACTTCGACGACTTCATCTGCGGCTGGCGGACCGTGTGGGTCCGCGATCCCGACGGGGTGATCGTCGAGGTCAGCCAGGGATTCGAGGACGACCGCTCTCACGACAAGGACGGTGCATGACATGGCGGACGCCGTGAGCTTCTCCTTCTCCGACACCATCGCGGGCTATGTCGGACGCTTCGACTCCGAGTCCCGCCTGCTGCGGCTGAAGACCGCCGACGGCCGTGAGTTCGACGTCTCCCTCGCCTCCGGGCCCAGCGCCGAGCTGGTCCGCAACCTCGACGAGCCCTACATCGACGCCTCCGGGCACATCGACGAGATGCTCTCCCCGGGCCGCTTCCTCTTCGTCTACGGCGTCCACTACCCCGAGCACGGCGGCCGCTTCGACGCCAAGCGCCTGGTCTTCCTGGGCCGCGGCGCGGAGGACTACCGCTTCGAGGAAGCCGGCTGGTGGGTCAGGCAGATCGAGTCCCTCGCCGACTTCTACCGGCGCGCCCAGTTCGGCGACGGACCCGTGGACTTCACCGAGTACCGCACCGAGATCCGTCTCGGCGGCGACAAGACGGCCAGCCACGTCCAGGAGACCGACACCATCTCCCGCCTCGTCTACGGCATGGCCTCGGCATACCTGCTGACCGGCAAGGACGAGTACCTGGAGGTGGCCGAGCGCGGCACCGAGTACCTGCGCAAGCACATGCGGGTCGTCGACAGCGAGGAGGACGTCGTCTACTGGTACCACGGCATCAGCGTCGACGGCGACAGCGAGCGCAAGCTGTTCACCTCGGAGTTCTCCGACGACTACGACGCGATCCCGATGTACGAGCAGATCTACGCCCTGGCCGGCCCGATCCAGACCTACCGGATCACCGGCGACATCCGGATCAAGAACGACGCCGACGCCACCATCCGGCTGTTCGACAAGTTCTTCCTCGACCGCGAGCAGGGAGGCTACTACTCGCACATCGACCCGATCCTGTTCAGCCCGGACCACGAGTCCCTCGGGGAGAACGCCGAGCGCAAGAACTGGAACTCCGTCGGCGACCACGCGCCCGCCTACCTGATCAACCTGTACCTGGCGACGGGCGAGCAGCGCTACGCCGACTTCCTCGAGTACACCTTCGACACCATCGCGGACAAGTTCCCGGACTACAAGAACAGCCCGTTCGTCCAGGAGCGCTTCTTCCGCGACTGGTCCCACGACACCGGGCACAGCTGGCAGCAGAACCGCGCGGTCGTCGGCCACAACCTGAAGATCGCCTGGAACCTGATGCGGATGAACTCGCTGAAGGCCAAGCCGGCCTACTCCGACCTGGCGAAGAAGATCGGCGAGATCATGCCGCCGGTCGGCTCCGACCGGCAGCGCGGCGGCTGGTACGACGTGGTCGAACGCCTGAAGGAGGGCGACCAGGAGGCGTACCGTTTCGCCTGGCACGACCGCAAGGCCTGGTGGCAGCAGGAGCAGGCGATCCTCGCCTACCTCATCCTGGGCGGCACCGTCGGCGGCGCGGACTTCCTGAAGGAGGCCCGCCAGGCCGAGGCCTTCTACAACACCTTCTTCCTCGACCACGACGAGGGAGCGGTCTACTTCAACGTGCTGGCCAGCGGGATGCCGTACCTGCTCGGCACCGAGCGGCTCAAGGGCAGCCACTCGATGTCCATGTACCACTCGGCGGAGCTGTGCTACCTGGCCGCCGTCTACAACAACCTGCTCATCAACGGCCGCGAGATGGACTTCCACTTCCAGCCCGACCCGACCAACCTGCCCGAACGCGTGCTGCGCGTCTCGCCCGACCTGCTGCCCGCGGGCTCGGTGCGGATCGCGTCCGTCGAGATCGACGAGAAGCCGTACCGGGACTTCGACGCCGACGGCCTCACCGTACGGCTCCCCGACGTCCAGGGGCGGGTCAAGGTCAAGGTCCGGCTCCGGCCGGTGACGTCATAGCGCTCAACGGGGGGCGCCCCGACAGAAGGGGAAAGCAAGCAATGACTCTCAACGTGAAGGAACGCCGGAACAAGACGGCCACCGTGGTCGTCGCCACCGGCGAGATCAACAGCGAGACCTCGCCGCAGCTGCTGGCCACGCTGCTGCCGGTGGTCCGCGAGGGCCGGCCGCTGCGCATCGACCTGACGGCCGTCACCTACGTCTCCAGCGCGGGCCTGCGCACGCTGCTGGTCGTCTACCGCGAGGCACAGCACGCCGGTGTCGCCGTCACCCTGTACGGGGTGAGCGAGGAGGTCCGGTTCGTGATGTCGGCCACCGGCTTCCTGGACTTCTTCGAGACCGGGGAGGCCGCCGAGGCAGAGGCCAAGGCGAAGGCCAGGAGCAGGACAGCGGCGAAGAGCGCGGTCGCCCGATGACCGAGGCCGCACCCGAGCAAGTCCTGCGGGTGGACGCGTACCCGACCCACGAGGTGGGCGGGTACCGCGTCCGCGCAGGCAAGCCCTTCCCGTTCGGGGCCAACGTGGTCCCCGGCGGGGTCAGCTTCTCCGTCTACTCCGACCAGGCCACCTCCATGACCCTGGTCATCTACAAGCGCGGAGAACCCGAGCCGATGGCCGAGCTGGAATTCCCCGAGGAGTTCCGCACCGGCAGCGTCTTCGCCATGACGGTCTTCGGCCTCGACCACGAGAACATCGAGTACGGCTACCGGGCCGACGGGCCCTTCGACCCGGCCACCGGGCACCGCTTCGACGCCCGCCAGGTCCTCTCCGACCCCTACGCCCGGCTGATCGCCGGCCGCGACGTGTGGGGCGTGGAGCCGGACCGCAGCCGCGGCTACCAGTACCGCTCCCGCGTCTGCCTGCAGGACTTCGACTGGGGCGACGACACCCCGCTGAGGCTGGCCGCCGAGGACCTCGTGATCTACGAGACCCATGTGCGCGGCTTCACCCGGCACCCGTCCTCGCAGGTCACCGCCCCCGGCACCTTCGCCGGACTGCGGGAGAAGATCCCGTACCTGAAGGAGCTCGGGGTCAACTGCATCGAGCTGCTCCCGGTGTTCGAGTTCGACGAGAGCGACAACCCGCGCACCAACCCGGAGACCGGCGAGCGGCTCTTCGACTACTGGGGCTACAACACCGTCTCGTTCTTCGCGCCGAAGGCCGGCTACGCGGCCACCGGACGCTACGGGATGCAGGGCGACGAGTTCCGCACCCTGATCAAGGACCTGCACGCGGCCGGCATCGAGGTCATCCTCGACGTGGTCTTCAACCACACCGCCGAGGGCAACGAGCAGGGCCCCACGATCTCCTTCAAGGGCCTGGACAACGCCACGTACTACATGCTCACGCCCGAGGGGTACTACTTCAACTTCAGCGGCACGGGCAACACCGTCAACTGCAACCACCCCGTCGTGCGCAACTTCGTGCTCGACTGCCTGCGCCACTGGGTCGCCGACTACCACGTCGACGGCTTCCGCTTCGACCTCGCGGCCATCCTCGGCCGGTCCCCGGACGGCACCCCGCTGCCCAACCCGCCGCTGCTGGAGATGCTCGCCTACGACCCCGTCCTGCGGCACACCAAGCTCATCGCCGAGGCCTGGGACGCGGGCGGCCTCTACGAGGTCGGCAACTTCCCGGCGTACGGCCGCTGGGCCGAGTGGAACGGCAAGTACCGCGACACCGTCCGCCGGTTCGTCAAGGGCGACGCCGGCGTGACCGGGGAGCTCGCCACCCGCATCGCCGGATCGCCCGACCTGTACGCGAGCCGCGGCACCGCCGCCTCGGTCAACTTCCTCACCGCCCACGACGGGTTCACCCTGGCCGACCTCGTCTCGTACAACGACAAGCACAACGAGGCGAACGGCGAGGGCAACAACGACGGGGCCAACGACAACAACAGCTGGAACTGCGGGGCCGAAGGACCGACCGACGACCCCGAGGTCAACGCGCTGCGGCTGCGGCAGATGAAGAACGCCCTGGCCATCCTCCTCACCAGCCAGGGCATCCCGATGCTGCTGTCCGGCGACGAGGTCGCGCGCACCCAGCAGGGCAACAACAACACCTACTGCCAGGACAACGAGCTCTCCTGGTTCGACTGGGAGCAGGTCGACGACAACGCCGAACTGCTCCGGTTCACCCGGGAGATGATCGCCTTCCGGGGGCGCCACCGGGAACTGCGCTCCACCTCCCACCCCACCGGGCAGATCCGCGAGAGCCTGGGCCTGCCCGACATCAGCTGGCACGGCGAGCGGGCCTGGCAGCCCGACTGGTCGGACGAGAGCCGGCTGCTGGCGGTGGCCCGCTGCGGCACCACGGACGACGACGTGGTCTACGTGGCCATGAACGCGCACTGGGAGCCGCACGACCTGGAGCTGCCGGCCCTGCCCCACGGGCGCAGCTGGCACCTGTTCGCGGACACCGGGGCCGAGGCGCCGTACGACATCCGCACCCCGGGCGGAGAGCCCGAACTGGACAACGCAGGCAAGTACCTGATCGGTCCGCGCTCGGTCGTGATCCTGGTCGGCCGTAGGCCCGACCCCGACAAGGAGACCTGACATGCCGCTTTCCGTGTCCCTGAGCATCGAGGGCGACACCACCGTGATCGAGCTGGAGGGCGAGCTGGACGCCAAGACGGCCCCCGACTTCCACCAGACGATCGAGAAGGCCGCCGGGCACGGCACCGGCACGGTCGAGATCAGGATGGCCGGCGTCGGCTACATGGCCAGTGCCGGGCTGCGGTCCCTGGTCTTCGCCCAGCAGAAGGTCGCGAGCCACGTGACCATCAAGGTGGTCGGCGCGATCGAGCCCGTCTCACGGACCATCCGGACGGCCGGCCTCGACCGCAGCATCGTGCTCTCGGACGAGTAGGGCCGATGGCCGAACCACTGCACGACACGGTCGGAGCGGCGACGGCGCCCGCCGAGCTGGAGGTGCCCGCCACGCTGGGGGCACTGGGCGACATCGCCGCGTTCGTCCTGCGGCTGGCCGGCCGGGCGGGGCTCGACAAGAGGGCCTCGTACCGGATCCGGCTGGCCGTGGACGAGCTGGCCACGAACATCGTGATGCACGGCTACCGGGGCGGCCGCGGACGGATCACCGTCCGGGGCCGCTCCGGTCCGGGCCGGGTGCAGATCGTCCTCACGGACCGGGCACCCGCATTCGACCCCGTCGCAGGCCGCCTTCCGCCCGCCCCCGGGACTCCCCCCGAGCGGCGCCGGATCGGCGGACTCGGCATTCACCTGGCGCTGACCAGCGTGGACGAGTTCAGCTACGCCCGCAGGGACGGCCGCAACGTCAGCACCCTCACCGTCACAGCCGAGGGGACGGACCCATGCCCTCCACGACCGTGATCATCCTCGACGAGTACCCGCCGCCGCTCGAACTGCTCGACGCGCTGCGCCGGATGGACGCGGAGCTCGTCGGCCGCACCCTGCGGGACCTGCTGAGCGGCCCCCTGGACGCGCTGCCCGTCGCCGACGTGCTGCTCGCCCCGGCCGAGACCGAGGGGGAGGCCGTACGGCTCGCCGTGCGCCGGCTGCGCACCTGGGCCGGGGCGCCCCTCGTGGTCGTCTGGACGGTGACCGCCTTCGCCGCGCTGGAGGAGCACGTCCGGCTCGGCCACGACTACCTCGTCCCACCCTTCCTGCCCGCCCTCGTCGCGGCCCGGCTGCACAGCTGCACGGAGCGCGCCGGACTCGGCCGCACCCTGCGCGAGGCCGACGCGCGCGCCGAGCTCATGGGCTACGAGAAGGAGCTGGAGATCGGCCGGGAGATCCAGGCCGGATTCCTGCCCGACGCGCTGCCGGTGCCCGACGGCTGGGAGATCGACGTCCGCTTCCGGCCCGCCCGGCAGGTCGCCGGGGACTTCTACGACGTCTTCGAGATCTCCCGGGGCCGCAGACTGGCCTTCGTCGTCGCCGACGTCTGCGACAAGGGCGTCGGCGCCGCCCTGTTCATGGCGCTCATCCGCTCGCTGCTGCGGCACACCGCGGAGAACAGCGGACTGCAGCACCTGGTGGCCGCCGGCCGGGCCGGCGGCAGCCGGCGCATCCCGGTGGTGGGGGCCACCCCCCTGCTCAACGCGGTCACCGCCACCAACGGCTACCTCACCCGCAACCACCTGCGGCAGGGCTACTTCGCCACCCTGTTCTTCGGGGTCCTAGACCCGCAGACCGGAAGCCTCGTCTACATCAACGGGGGCCACAACCCGCCGCTGCTGCTGCGCGCCGACGGAGGCGAACCGCACGCCCTGGACGTCACCGGACCCGCCGTCGGGGTGCTGCCCGACTGCGTCTACACCCTCGGGTACGCCCAGCTCAACCCCGGGGACACCCTCTTCGTGTTCACCGACGGAGTGCCGGAGGCCCGCTGCCCCGACGGCACCTTCCTCGGGGACGCGCGCATGCTGGAGCTGCTCGCCGGCCCCCCGGCGAGCGGCAGTGAGGTGGTCGACCGTATGGACACCGCGGTACGCGAGCACACCGGCACGGCCGAACAGCACGACGACGTCACCATGCTGGCCCTGCACCGGCCACGTGCGGCGCGGGGGCCGCATGCCGACCGGACTGCAGGCGTCCGTGCCGACCGCGCCGATCGCGCGGACCGTACGGCGGTGGCCTGATGGCCCGGACGGTCGTGGTGCACTCGCACCGCGGCGGCACCGGGAAATCGTCCGTCCTGGCCAACCTCGCGCTGCTGATCGCGGGCGCGGGGCGCCGGGTCGGGGTGGTCGACACCGACATCCAGTCGCCCACCCTCGACCTGCTCTTCCGACTCGGCCCGGGCCCCTCCCTGGCCGACTACCTGCTCGGGCGCTGCGAGATCGAGACCACGGCCCAGCAGGCCGGGGTGCCCGGCCTCTACGTGGTGCCCGCGCGCACCGGCACCGCGGCCCTGCGGGAGATCATGGCGAGCGGCTACGACGTCGGACTGCTGCCCGAGGGCTTCGAGCGGCTGGCCGCGTACCACTCGCTGGACATCCTGCTCCTGGACACCCACGCCGGGCTGAACAACGAGTCGGTGGCGGCCATGGCCAGCGCCGACGTCCTGGTGATCCTGGCGCGGGCGGACCGCATCGACCTCTCCGGGGTCGAGGAGACCATCGCCCTCGCCGGGCGGCTGCCCTGTCGGCGGACGCTGGTCCTGAGCATGGCCCCGGCGGGCGTCGACCAGGACGAGGCCCGCCGGCGTGCGGAGGAGGTGTACGGCGCCCCCCTGGCCGGAATCCTCCCGTACGTACCGGAAATGGCCGCCCTGTACGGCGAACGCATATTCGCCGAAGCCCATCCCGACCACCCCCTGGTCGGTGAATTCCGCACCATCATCTCCGCGTTGGACGCACGTGACGAAGTATCGCGCGCCTGACGCTCCCCCCTTACGCCCTCCCCCGAGCGGCGTGTTGAATCGGCAGCGATTCCTGAACAAGGAGAAATAAGTCATGAAGATTCTCGTCGTCATGACGGCCAAGGCAACCCTCCATCTGCTGGACGGGGAACAGCACCCCTCGGGATTCTGGGCCGAGGAATTCGTGGTGCCCTACAAGCTGTTCACGGCCGCGGGCCACACCGTGGACGTGGCGACCGTCGGGGGCGAGATCCCCTCGGTCGACCTGACCAGCATCGACCCCGACAACCTCCGGTTCGTCCGCCCCCAGGGCTCACCGGACGAGGACGAAGCCAACGCCGCCGAGTACGTGAGAGTCATCGAGAACACCCCCCAACTCAAGCACCCGATCGCCGTGGAGTCCCTGGAGGAGAAGGACATCGCCGACTACGACGGCATCTACGTCAGCGGCGGCCACGGAGCCATCGGAGACCTGCCCAAATCCGACGAGCTCGCCCAGGTCCTGCGCTGGGCCATCGCCCAGGACAAACCCCTCGCCACGGTCTGCCACGGCCACACCGCCCTCCTCGCCCTGCGCGACGGCGAGGGCCGCTGGCCGTTCGAGGGCTACCGGATGACCGCGTTCTCGCACGACGAGGAGATGGTCACCAACATGGCGGGCCGGCTCCCGCTGATCCTCGAGGCCGAGCTCACCCGGCTCGGCGCCCGCTACGAGAAGGCCGAGGAGATCTGGGACACCCACGTGGTCGTCGACCGCAGGCTCACCACGGGGCAGAACCCGTACTCCTCCAAGGCCCTGGCCGAGACGTTCCTGCAGGAGCTCGCCCAGGGCTAGCACCCCCGCATCCGACACCGGAAGGCAGCCATGACCAAGCGCGCGCTCAGCGACCAGCCCTTGGCCAACCCCGGGAAGCTGTTCATCGGCGGCACGTGGGTACCGGCCCAGGACGGCCGGACCGAGCCGGACATCAGTCCCGTGGACGGACAGGAGATCGTGCCGGTGGCCCAGGCCACCGCAGCCGACGCGGACGCGGCCGTGGCCGCCGCCCGCGCCGCGTACGAGGAGGGTCCCTGGAGCAGACTGTCCGCCCAGGAGCGCGCCCTGCGGCTGAACCGGGTGGGCGAGCTCATCGAGCGCGACCTGGAGGAGATCGCCCTGCTGGAGACGGTGGACATGGGCAAGCCGTTCGCCTTCTCCAGCACGGTCGACGCCCCCATGGCCGCCCAGCTCATGCACTACTACGCCGGCGCCGTCACCCGCGTCGACGGCTCCTCCCGCGCCCCGGCCGGCGGGCAGCTCGCGTACACCCTGCGCGAGCCGCTCGGCGTGGTCTGCGCCATCACCCCCTTCAACTTCCCGCTGCTGCTGTCGATGACGAAGATCGCCCCGGCCCTGGCGGCGGGGAACACGGTCGTCCACAAGCCCTCCCCGGCCACCCCGCTCACCGCCCTGAAGATCGCCGAGCTGTTCCAGGAGGCGGAGATCCCGGACGGGGTCCTCAACGTGATCACCGGACCCGGGGTGGAGCTCGGCGAGACCCTCACCGACCACCCGGGCATCGACAAGATCGCCTTCACCGGCTCCACCGCGGTCGGCCAGTCGATCATCCGCAAGTCGGCCGGCACCCTGAAGAAGGTCACGATGGAGCTCGGCGGCAAGTCCGCCAACATCGTCTTCGCCGACGCCGACCTCGACGCCGCCGAGGAACTCGCCTTCTTCGGCATCTACTACAACAAGGGCGAGATCTGCACCGCCGGCTCCCGGCTGCTGCTCCAGCGCCCCGTCCACGACGAACTGGTCGAACGCCTGGTCCGCCGGGCCGCCGCCCTCAAGCCCGGCGACCCGCGCGACCCCGAGACCCTCTTCGGGCCGCTGGCCCACCGCGCCCAGTTCGAGAAGGTCAGCTCGTACATCGAGATCGGCGAGAAGGAAGGCGCCGTGCTGCGCACCGGCGGCACCGGCTGGACCCCCGAGGGCGCCTCCAGCCAGGGCCTGTACTTCCTGCCGACCGTCTTCACGGGCGTGGACAACTCCATGCGCATCGCCCAGGAAGAGATCTTCGGCCCGGTGCTGTCGATCATCCCCTTCGACACCGAGGAAGACGCCATCCGCATCGCCAACGACAGCGCCTACGGCCTCGCGGCCGGCGTCCACACCAAGGACCTGCGGCGCGCCCACCGCGTCGCCTCCCAGATCAAGGCCGGCACCGTCTGGGTCAACTGCTACAACCAGTACGACCCCTCGGTGCCCTACGGCGGCTACAAGGCCTCCGGCTACGGCCGCGAATGCGGACCGGAATCCCTCGAGAGCTACACCCAGACCAAGTCGGTCTGGATCGGCATGGACTGACGCACTGTCTGTCGGGCCCCTACCGGGCCCGAAGGTCCACCGGCAACACAAGGACGAGGAGCGGCACATGCGCACAGGCATCATCGGCACCGGGCGGATCGGCTCCACCCTCGCAAGGATCCTGGTGGCCGCCGGCCACGAGGTCTTATTGGCCAACGCCCGCGGCCCGCAGTCCATCGGCCCGCTGCTGGCCGAACTGGGCCCGGCGGCCTCGGCGGCGCACCCCGCCGAGGTCGCCGAGCAGGCCGAACCCCTGGTGTTGATGGTGCCCTTCGCGAGCGTCCAAGGGCTGCTGCCGCCCGAGCTCGTACGGGACCGGGTGCTGGTGGACGCCACCAACGCGTTCAGCGGCCCCGGCACCGCGCTCGACCTGGGCGGGCGCACCTCCAGCGAACTCGTCGCCGAGTGGTATCCCGGCGCCCGGGTCGTGAAATCCCTGAACACCATGCATTTCGCCACCCTCGCCGTCGCCGGCACGCAGCCGGGCGAGCGCCTGGCCCATTTCACGGCGGGCGACGACGGAAAGGCGAAGGAAATCGTCGCGGGAATCATCACGGATCTCGGATTCGCCCCCGTGGACACCGGTTCGCTGCACGCCGGGGCAATTCTCCAGCAGCCCGGCGGGCCCCTTTACAACCGTCCGCTCACGGAAGCGCAGGCGCAGGCATGGATCTCTCACTGAACGTGAACGGAAGACCCGAGCAGTTCTCGGCCCGGCCGAACGAACTGCTCGTGGAACGGCTCCGCGACGGCCTGGGCCTGACGGGCACCAAGGTCGGCTGTGACACCGGCCAGTGCGGCTCCTGCGTCGTCCGGCTCGACGGCCGGTCCGTCAAGAGCTGCCTGGTCCTCACCGCCTCGGCCGCCGGCTCCCGGGTGACCACCATCGAGGGCGTCACCGAGCGGGGCGGCGAACTCACCGGCCTCCAGGAAGCCCTGCGCCAGGAGCACGGCACCCAGTGCGGGTTCTGCACGCCCGGCATGGTCATGGCACTCGGCGAGTTCGTCGAGACTGCCCTCACCGACGACGCCGCCGGCCGCGAGGCGCCCACCGAGCCCGAGATCCGCGAGTGGCTCACCGGCAACCTGTGCCGCTGCACCGGCTACCACAGCGTGGTCCGCGGCGTGCAGCGCGCCTGCGCCGCCGCCCGGGACGCCGCGTCCGGCCGGGAGGAGTGAGGACATGACCGCAGTGACGGGACAGAGCGCCCCGACGGCGGCCCCGCGCGTGCTCGGCGCACCCCTCGACGCCCGCGAGGACCCGCAGCTGCTGCGCGGCGAGGCCACGTACGTCGCCGACATCCACCTGCCGGGCACCGCCCACATGGCCATCCTCGGCAGCCCGGTCGCCCACGCCCGGATCCTGTCCATCGGGACCAAGGCGGCCGAGCAGCTGCCCGGCGTGCTGAAGGTGGCCACCGCCGCCGACTTCGCCGACGTCATGCCGCTGCCCTGCATCTGGATCCCCGGCGGCGTCGAGAGCCACTTCCCGCCCCACCCGTACGGAGTTCCCGGCGCCCGCCCGGTCCTCAGCGGCGACACCGTCCGGCACGTCGGCGACCCGATCGCCGTGGTCGTCGCCGAGACCCCGCACCAGGCCGCCGCCGCGCTCGCCGCGATCACCGTCGACTACGAGCCGCTGCCCGTGGTCACCCGCGCCGACCACGCCCTCGCCGACGGTGCCCCGCAGCTCCACGAGGCCGTCCCCGGCAACCTGAACGCGTACTGGACCTGCGGCGACAAGGACCGCACCGACGCGGCCATCGCCCGGGCCGAGGTCACCGTCGAGCTGGACCTCGTCAACCAGCGCACCATCAACAGCCCCATCGAGCCGCGCGGCGCGGTCGGCGACTACGACGCCGCCACCGGCGAGTACACCCTGTACGCCTCCACCCAGGGCCCGCACAACCACCGCTTCCTGCTCTCCGCGCTGGTCCTCGGGATCCCCTTCAACAAGCTCAGGGTGATCGCCCCGACCGTCGGCGGCAGCTTCGGCACCAAGGGCTACCTCTACCCCGACATGGCGCTGGTCCTGCTGCTGTCCAAGGCGCTGCGCCGCCCCGTGAAGTGGGTCGACACCCGCACCGGGCTGATGAACTCCACCGTCCAGGGCCGCGACCACCGCCAGCACGTCGTCCTCGCCGGCACCCGCGACGGCCGCATCACCGCCGTGCGCTGCACCAGCTACGCCAACCTCGGCGCGTACCCCTCCACCATCGGCCCCGGCGTCGCCACCGCCCTGATGGGCCGCTCCATCACCGGGATGTACGACATCCCCACCGCGTTCTGCGAGGTCTACGCCGCCTTCACCAACACCGTGCCGCTCGGCGCCCAGCGCGGCAGCGGGCGCGCCGAGGCCGCGTTCCTGATGGAGCGCCTCGTCGACCGGTACGCGGGCGAGATCGGCATGGACCCGGCGGAGGTCCGGCGCCGCAACCTCGTGCCGAAGGAGAAGTTCCCGTACGACAACGGCCTGGGCTGGACCTACGACTCCGGCGACTACCGGCTCAACTTCGACCGGGCCCTGGAACTGGCCGGCTACGCGGACATGCCCGCCCGCAAGGCCGAGGCCCGCGCCCGCGGCAAGCGCCTCGGCGTCGGCCTGGCCACGTACGTCGCCGTGTGCGGCGTCGGCCCCTCCACCCGGATGTCCAAGGAGGGCATGCTGGGCGGCACCTGGGAGAGCGCCAACATCCGCGTCCACCCCACCGGCGAGGTCACCGTCACCGTCGGCTCCGCCTCCACCGGCCAGAGCCACCACACCGTCTTCGCGCAGGTCGCCGCCGACGAGCTCGGCATCGACCCCGCCGCCGTGCAGGTGTACCAGGGCGACACGCAGAAGGCCCCGTACGGGCAGGGCACCTACGGCTCCCGCTCCTACAGCATGGCCGCGCCCGCGGTCGCCCTCACCGCCCGGAAGATCAAGAACAAGCTGGTCAAGGCCGGCGCCGTCTTCCTCGGCGTGCCCGAGGACCAGGTGGTCTACGAGGGCGGCGGGGTCCACGAGCAGGGCAACCCGCAGAACGCCAAGACCTTCGCCGAGCTGGCCATGGCCCTCTGGTACGGCTGGGGCCTGCCCCCGGAGATCGAGCCCGCCCTCGACGAGACCACCCACTTCGACCCGCCGGACTTCAACTACCCCTTCGGCACGCACGTGGCCGTCGTCGAGGTCGACGAACTCACCGGCGAGACCGAGGTGGTGGCCTACACCGCCGTCGACGACGCCGGCACCATCGGCAACCCGAAGATCGTGCGCGGCCAGATCGAGGGCAGCATCATGCACGGCCTCGGCCAGGCGCTGATGGAGGCCGCCGTCTACGACGAACAGGGCGTCCTGCTCACCTCCGACCTCGGCACCTACGCCCTGCCGCGCGCCGCGGACGCCCCGTTCTTCACCCTCGACCAGACGGTCACGCCCACCCCGCACAACCCGCTGGGCGCCAAGGGGGCCGGCGAGATCGCCACCGTGCCGCCCGCCGCCGCCGTCGTCAACGCGGTCGTCGACGCCCTGTCCGACCTCGGCGTGACCCACATCGACATGCCGCTCACGCCCGAGAAGGTCTGGCGCCGTCTGCAAGGAGGAGCCCCGTGATCCTCACCGACTTCGACTACGTCCGGCCCGCCGGCCTCGGCGAGGCCCTGGCCCTGCTCTCCGGGCGCCCGGGCGCCCGGGTCCTGGCCGGCGGCCAGAGCCTGCTGCCCGCGCTGCGCGCCGGGGAGGAGAGCGCCCGCCTGCTCGTCGACGTCCGCCGCCTGCCCGGGCTGCGGGGCATCGAGCGCACCGCCCGCGGCATCCGGATCGGCGCGCTCACCCCGCTCGCCGAGCTCGCCGCCAGCCCGCTCCTGCTGGCCGAGGCGCCCGAGCTCGCCGCGGCCGCCCGCGCCAACGGCGACCCCCAGGTCCGCAACCTCGGCACCGCCGGCGGCAACCTCGCCGTCCGCGGCGGCCGGGCCACCGACCTGCCCGTCGCGGCCATCGCCGCCGACGCAGCCGTCGAACTCGCCGGCCCGGGCGGCCGCCGCAGCACCCAGCCCGCCGAGCGCCTCGCCGCCACCGGGCCCGCCGACGCCCTGATCACGGCGCTGGTGGTGCCCGCCGCCGGTCCGGCCGCCGCCTTCGAGAAGACCGCGGACCGGGCGACGCGCTACCCGGTGTGCGCCGTCGCCGTACGCCTGACCCCCGGCGGGCCGCGCATAGCGGTCACCGGGGCCACCGCCGGCGCCCTGCGGCTGCGCGGGGTCGAGGACCGGCTGCGCGCGGGCCCGTACACCACGCAGGCCGTGCTCGCGGCCTTCCGCGCCGAGCCGCGGGAGCTGTTCGTGCCCAGGCGCGGCACCTCGGCCGAATACCTCGGCCATCTGGCCGGCGTACTGACCGCACGCGCGTTGCAGAGGGCAGAACGGGCCCTCGCCTGACCGCCCACCACGGGGAGTTGATGCAGTGGCCGACTTGTCCGGGACGACCGCAGGGGTGGCGCCACCGCACCCGGGTACCGGGGCCGGGACGGGCGCCGGGACCGGGGGCTCCGGCTTCTGGTGGGTGGGCGCCGTCCTCGTCCTGCTGATGCTCTCCTCCTCCGTGCCCTCCGCCCTGTACGTGCTCTACCAGCAGAGATGGGGGCTGTCCTCCGGGACGGTCACCGTCGTCTTCGCCCTGTACACGGTCACCGTGCTGCTCGGCCTGCTGCTGTTCGGGTCCCTCTCGGACACCCTGGGCCGGCGCCCCGTGCTGGGCGCCGGCCTGGTCCTGGCCATCGCCTCCATGGGCCTGTTCGCGGCGGCCGACGGGCTCGGGCTGCTGCTCGCCGCCCGCGCCGTGCAGGGCCTCGCCGTCGGCCTGGCCACCGGGGCGATGGGGGCGGCCCTGCTCGAGCTCAGCCCGCGCTCGCGGCCCGCGCTCGGCGCCCAGGTCAACAGCGCGGGCCCGACGGTGGGGATCGGGCTGGGCGGGATCGGCGCCGGGCTGCTGGTCCAGTACGCGCCCGCCCCGACCGTGCTCAGCTACCTGCTGCTCACCGCCGCCTTCGCGGTCACCCTGGCCGGGGTGGTGCGGATGCGGGAGAGCGCGCCCGTCGACCCGGCCGGGCACGGGTGGAGGCTCGCCGTCCGGGAGATCGGGGTCCGCCGGATCGGGGTCCCGGCCGCCGTGCGCGGCCGGTTCGCCGTCCTCGTGCTCACCGTCGTCGCCGTCTGGTCGGTCGGCGGCTTCTACCTCTCGCTGGGGCCGCACCTGGCCCTGTCACTCCTGCACAGCAGCAACTACCTCCTCGGCGGGGCCACCGTGGCCCTGCTCGCCGGCGCCGCCACCGCCGCCCAGCTGCTGCTCGGCTCCACCGAGGCCCTGCGCACCGCCGTCCTCGGCCTGTGCGGGCTGCTGGCCGGGCTCGCGCTGGTCCTGCTCGCGCTGGGCCTGCGCTCGGCCGCCGTGTTCCTGGCGGGCACGGCGGTCCTCGGCAGCGGCTGGGGCGCGGCGTTCCTCGGCGCCTTCCGGGCGCTGAGCACGCTCGCCGAGCCGGCGCACCGCGGCGAGCTGACCGCCGCCGTGTACGTCTTCGCGTACCTCGCGATGAGCGTCCCGGCGGTCCTCGCCGGGCTGCTGACCAACATCCACGGGCTGCAGCGCACCTCGGTCGGCTTCATGGCCGCCGTCGCCGGGGTGTGCGTGCTGGCCCTGCTCGTCACGCTGCGGCTGGCCGCCCGCATCCGGGCCGAAGGGAGTACGGCATGAACGACGCCGCGGTACGCGAGGGCGCTCTGCGCGCGGGCCTGCGCGGGCTGGAGATCTTCGCCGGGCTCACCGAGGAGCAGCTCGACTGGCTGGTCTCGGTCTCCGAGCCGAGGGTCCTCGCCGACGGCGAGGTCCTCTTCCGCGACGGCGAGGAGGCCACCGGCTTCCACGTCCTGCTCTCCGGCGGACTGGTGGTCACCAAGGTCGTCGACGGCCGCGAGGAGGTGCTGACCCGGCACTCCACCGAGGAGGAGAGCGCCGCCGCCGAGGACCACGACGGCAAGCCGTCGGCCGCCCACCGCTTCACCGGCGAGCTGCCGCTGCTCACCGACGGCGCGTACGTGGCCACCGCGTCCGCGAGCGGGCCCGCGACCACCGTCGTGGCCTACCCCAAGCCGGTGTTCTTCGAGATGCTGACCCGCTGCAACGGGGTCGCGGCCGTCCTGATCCCGGTGCTGGCCTGGCGGATCAAGTCCTCCGAGGTCCAGGCCCGCAAGCGGGCCACCGTCGAGGCGCTCGGCACCCTGGCCGCGGGCCTCGCGCACGAGCTGAACAACCCCGCCGCCGCGGTCGCCCGGGCCGCCCAGGAGCTCGCTCCGGCCCTGGACCGGCTCACCCGCAGCGCGCACGCCTGGGGCGCCGCCGCGTCGGGCGCGGAGCGCGCCGTACTGGACCGGCTGGCCGAGGAGCTGGACAAGCTGCCGCCGCCGACGACCACCGACCCGCTCGCCCAGGCGGACGCCGAGGAGGAGGTCGCCGACTGGGCCGAGGAGGCCGGCACCGAGCGCCCCGGGCTGCTCGGCGCGGGCATCGCGGACCTGGGGCTGGAACTGGGCTGGCTGCAGGAGCGGGTGGAGGGGATCGGCGAGCCGTCGCTGCCCGCCGCCCTGGACCACCTGGCGGCCCTGCTGGAGATCCGGTCGCTGGCCGCGGAGCTGCGGGCGGCGGGCCCGAGGATCTCGCAACTGGTCGCCGCCACCCGGGATTACGCCAATCTCGACCGGGCGCCCGAGCAGCGCTTCGCGGTGCCCGACGGACTGGAGAACACGCTGGTCGTGCTGCGTTCCAAGCTCTCCGGGATCACCATCGTGCGGGAGTACGAGCCGGGCCTGCCCGAACTGACGGGCTATCCGAGCGAGCTGAACCAGGTGTGGACCAACCTGGTCGACAACGCGGCCGAGGCCATGGAGGGCGCCGGCACCCTCACCCTGCGGGTGCGGGCCGAGGGCGCCTGCCTGGTCGTCGAGGTCGCCGACAGCGGGCGCGGCATCCCCGAGGACTCCCTCCCGCGGATCTTCGAGCCCTTCTACACCACCAAGGACGTGGGCAAGGGCACGGGCCTCGGCCTGCACCTCAGCTACCGCATCGTGACCCAGCGCCACCACGGCTCGATCACGGCCCGCTCGCGCCCCGGGGAGACCCGGATGGTCGTCCGGCTGCCGCTCACCGCGGCCGCCGCCTGCGCCGAACCACCTGCTGAACCCACCTCGCAACCCACCGCCACGAGTTGAGACGGAGTCGACATGGCCCAGTACGACATCTCCAAGCTGCACCCGGTCTTCGTGCGCCAGATGGAGGCGCTGGCCGCCCTCGACATCGAGGCGGTGATGAAGAACTACACCGACGACGCCGTGCTCCTTCGCTTCGAGGGGGCGTCCGTCGGCATCGACGCCGTGCGCGAAACCTTCACCGGCTACCTTTCGGTGAAGCCCACGCTCGTCGAACTCCAGGAGTACGTCGAGACCGAGGACACGATCTTCTACCGGGCGATCATGAATCTGAACGGAGAACCGGAGCACGCATTCGGGACACTGGTGGTCCGCGATGGCCGGATCTGGCGCCAGACGGCCGGCTTCGGCGGCTGACCGCGCTCATCTGGGTAGCGTGTGCGGGGAGGGCGGGGCAGCGCCCTCCCCGCACGTGCAAGGAAAAGGCAAAGGGGAGGTCATGGAACGCGAAACCAGCCGGGTCGAGGCATTCAGTGACGGTGTATTCGCCATCATCATCACGATTCTCGTCCTGGAGCTGAAGGTTCCGGAGGAAACCGGATCCGACTTCTGGCACGGTGTCCGGGAACAGTGGCCGCACTATGCGGCATACGTGGTGAGTTTCCTCATCATCGGCGTGATGTGGGTGAACCACCACACCATCTTCAGTCACCTCAAGCGGGTGGACCGACCGCTGTTGTTCCTGAATCTCCTGGTGCTGATGATGGTGTCGGTGATTCCGTACACCACCACCGTCCTCGCCGAACACCTCGTCCAAGGCGGCCGATCCGCCAACTCGGCCGCGGTCCTCTACAGTTCGGTCACCGTCGCCTACGCCTTGGCGTTCCTGGCCTTCTGGTGGTACGTCACCCGCGTCGGCCACCTGTTCCACGAACGCGTGGACAAGGAGGGCGCCCGGGCCACCCGGACGCGCTTCGGCCTCGGCGCGATCGCCTACCCCCTGACCGTCCTCCTGTCCCTCTTCTCCGCCACGCTCACTCTCGTCGCACACTTCCTCATTGCGCTCTACTATGCGGCGAACCAGATCCCGATCCCCCTCGTGGTAGAGGAAGAGCGGCTCGATTCTGCCAGCGACCTCAGGAAGTAGCCGCCGGGCCCTACGGCCGTTCTGCGCGGTCAAGTAGGGTATTGGATCTAGTGGTCGCGGGGGAGGCCCAAAGATGGCTCGCGCAGTGCTGCCGGAGGAATCCGCAAAGGAAATCTCCGAATTGATCGACGTCCTGATCTCTCTTTTCTTCGAATCTTTACCCAGGCGGGACCAGCGAAACTGGGCCCGCGTATACCTCAACGGCCTGGTACGTACCAGCGGGAAGAAAACAATCCGCAACATCGCCGGAACCGGGGCGAGTTCCGTCGAGCAGAGCCTCCAGCAGTTCATCAGCAAGTCGCCGTGGGACTGGACCCCCGTACGGCGCTCGCTCGCCCAGTACCTCGAACGCACCGCCCAGCGCCCGCTGGCCTGGGTGGTCCGGCCCATGGTCATAGAGAAGGCGGGCGACCGCTCCGTCGGCGTCGGCCGGCAGTTCGTACCCCAGCTCGGCCGCACCGCCAACTGCCAGCAGGCCAGCGGAATCTGGCTCGCCTCCAGCGAGGCCAGCTTCCCCGTCGAATGGACCCTCACCCTGCCCGCGCCCTGGACCGGCGAACTGCTGCGCCGCCGCCGGGCCGGCATCCCGGACACCGCCCGCTCGCTCACACCAGCCCAGGACGCCGTCCACGCCGTCCAGCGCATGGCCGCCACCTGGCAGCTCCAGCGCCGGCCCGTGGTGATGGAGGTCGCCAACTCCGACATGGCGGCCTGCGTGGAGTCCTTCACCCTCCAGGACATCCCGTTCGTCTTCAAGGTCGACGGGTCCCTGCCCGTCTCCTTCGTCGGCGCCGGCCGGCAGCGGCCCGGACCGCACACCGCACCCGCCCGTGAACTCATCGACTCCATGCGCTCCCAGCGCCGCGTCGTCGAATGGACCCGCCACGGCCGGGCCGAGGGCGCAGTGACCCTGCTGACCTCGGCGGCCATCCTCGCCGCCACCGGCGAGGACCGGCCCGTGCCGCTGCCGCCGACCCCGCTGCTGCTCGTCGGCGCCTGGACCGAGGCGGCCCTGCTGCCCTCCGAGTTCTGGATCACCAACATCGGCGACCGGCCGCTGGCGCAGCTGTTCCTGCTCGCCAAACTCACCGACCGGGTATCCCTCGATTTCACCGAGACCTGCGAACCCGTAGGCATCCGTGATTTCGAGGGCCGCTCCTTCCGTGGCTGGCACCACCACGCCACGCTCGCGAGTGTCGCCCACGCCTCGATGCTGCTCGGCGCCCGCGGGCGCGTGCCCGCCGGACACCCCGGCCCGGCCCGCGCCTCCCACGGCCCCGCCCGCGCCTCCGCCCTGCCCGTCCGCCCCGGCCCCGGAGCACCCGCCGGCGCGGCGCCCGCCGCCGCACCCGTCCGGACCGGCCCGCCGCCGGTCCTGCCGCCCCGGCCGCTGATCCCCGGCCAGAGCCCGAGACGCGAGTACATCCGCTGATGCTGGACATCGCCGAGGAGCTCCGCGCGTGGTGCGCCGCGCACCGGGAATTCGCCCTGGCCACCGTGGTCGCCGTCACCGGCAGTGCACCACGGGGCCCGGGCGCCTCCCTCGCCGTCGACGCCGACGGCACCGCGCTCGGCTCCCTCTCCGGCGGCTGCGTCGAATCCGCGGTGCACGAGCTGTGCCTCGACGCCATCGCCTCCGGGGAGGGCGGCCTGCACCGCTTCGGCTACAGCGACGACGACGCCTTCGCCGTCGGCCTGACCTGCGGCGGAGTCCTGGACGTGCTGGTCACCCCGGTCCGCGGGGGAGACCCCGTGCGCCCCGTGCTCGGCTCCGTCCTGCGGGCCGCCGCCGGGGGCGCCCGGGCCGCGCTGGCCCGGGTGGTCAGCGGGCCCGCGCCGCAGCTCGGCAGGGCCCTCGCCGTCCATGCCGACGGCTCGTACGAGGGCTGCCTGGGCGGTGGCGCGGCCTTGGACCGGGCCGCCGCCGACCGGGTGCGCGCGCTGCTGCTGGCCGGGCGCACCGGCACCGCCGAGCTCGGCACCGCCGGCGGGCTGTGCGGACAGCCGCTGACCCTGCTCGTCGAGTCGGCCGCCGAGCCGCCCCGCCTGATCGTCTACGGGGCCGTCGACTTCGCCGCCGCCCTCGCGCGGATCGGGGCCTTCCTCGGCCACCGGGTCACCGTGTGCGACGCCCGGCCCGTCTTCGCCACGCCCGCCCGCTTCCCCGACGCCGACGAGGTCCTCGTGGACTGGCCCCACCGCCACCTGGCCGCGGAGGCCGAGGCCGGCCGGCTGGACTCCCGTACCGCGGTCTGCGTTCTGACCCACGACGCCAAGTTCGACGTACCGCTGCTCGCCCTGGCCCTGCGGCTGCCGCTGGGCTACGTGGGCGCCATGGGCTCTCGGCGCACCCACGCCGACCGCGAGCGGCGGCTGCGCGAGGAGGGCGTGCCCGCCTCCGCCCTGGCCCGGCTGCGCTCACCGATCGGCCTGGAGCTGGGCGGCGCCACCCCCGAGGAGACGGCCCTGTCCATCGCCGCCGAGTTCACCGCGGTCCGCCACGGCGCCTCGGCCCGCCCGCTGACCGGCCGCGGCACCCCGATCCACCGCCGGCCGGCGGCTGGGCGCCGCGCCGTGCCGTTCGCGGGGAATGTCCCGTAGGAAGACACCAGCAGGTCCGGTATGTCCTGGACGATCAGCCTGGGCGGCATTAATGCCAGGTCATGGGAGAATGAAGTACGTGCGTTTCCTCGGCTGCCCTGCCTGGGTATGACGGGATCCTCCGACTCGACTGGGATGTTCTGCACGTGCGTTTCCTCAATGACCAGAAGCCGCCGTACGACCTGACGTACGACGATGTATTCATGGTGCCGAGCCGTTCCGCGGTCGGTTCCCGCCAGGGCGTCGACCTCGCGTCCCACGACGGCACCGGCACCACCATTCCGCTCGTCGTGGCGAACATGACCGCCATCGCGGGACGCAGGATGGCCGAGACGGTCGCCCGCCGCGGCGGCATCGTGGTCATCCCCCAGGACATCCCGATCGAGGTCGTCACCGACGTCATCTCCTGGGTCAAGACCCGCCACCGCGTCCTCGACACCCCGATCACGCTGGCGCCCACCCAGACCGTCGCCGACGCGCTCTCCCTGCTCCCCAAGCGGGCCCACGGAGCCGGTGTCGTCGTCGACGCCGACGGCCGCCCGATCGGCGTGGTCACCGACCACGACCTGACCGGCGTGGACCGCTTCACCCAGCTCTCCGAGGTCATGTCGAAGGAGCTCCTGCTCATCGACGCCGACATCGACCCCCGCGAGGCCTTCAACCAGCTCGACGCCGGCCACCGCAAGCTGGCCCCGGCCGTCGACGAGGACGGCAGGCTCGTCGGCATCCTCACCCGCAAGGGCGCCCTGCGCGCGACCCTGTACACGCCGGCCACCGACGCCGACGGCAAGCTGTGCATCGCCGCCGCCATCGGCATCAACGGCGACTACGTGGGCCGGGCCAAGCAGCTGCTCGACGCGGGCGTGGACACGCTCGTCATCGACACGGCCCACGGCCACCAGGAGTCGATGATCACCGCGATCAAGGCCGTGCGCGCCCTGGACCCGCAGGTCCCGATCGTCGCCGGCAACATCGTCGCCGCCGAGGGCGTCAAGGACCTGGTCGACGCCGGCGCCGACATCATCAAGGTCGGTGTGGGCCCGGGCGCCATGTGCACCACCCGCATGATGACCGGCGTGGGCCGCCCGCAGTTCTCCGCGGTGCTCGAGTGCGCCGCCGAGGCCAAGAAGTACGGCAAGCACGTGTGGGCCGACGGCGGTGTCCGCCACCCGCGCGACGTGGCGATGGCCCTGGCCGCCGGCGCGTCCAACGTGATGATCGGCTCCTGGTTCGCCGGTACGTACGAGTCGCCGGGCGACCTCCAGCAGACCGCCGACGGCCGGCTCTACAAGGAGTCCTTCGGCATGGCCTCGGCCCGCGCCGTGCGCAACCGCACCTCGGAGGAGTCCGCCTACGACCGTGCCCGCAAGGCGCTGTTCGAGGAGGGCATCTCCACCTCGCGGATGTTCCTGGACCCGCAGCGTCCCGGCGTCGAGGACCTGATCGACTCGATCATCGCCGGTGTCCGCTCCTCCTGCACCTACGCGGGCGCGGGCTCCCTGGAGGAGTTCGCCGACCGGGCCGTCGTCGGCGTCCAGTCGGCCGCGGGCTACGCCGAGGGCAAGCCCCTGCACGCCAGCTGGAGCTAGCCCCCGCTTCCGGGGCCCCGCCCCAGACCCCGCGCCTCAAACGCCAGCGGAGCTCAAAACCGGGGCTCGGCCCCGGTCCCGCACGGGTGCGGCGCCGCTGCGGGGGCTCCGCCCCGGACCGCCGCGCCTCAAACGCCGGCGGGGCTGGACAAATCCAGCCCGCGCGGCGTTTGAGCGCACCGGGCGCGGAGCGCACGGGTTCTTCAGCCCCGCCGGCGTTTGAGGCGAACGGGGTCCGGGGCGGAGTCCCGGTTACGGGAAGGGGCGGGTAGGGGAACGGCTCCGCGCAGCGGCAGCGCGCGCCCGCCCCGCCGGTCAGGCCGCGGGATCCCGCGGCCCGGTCCGCTCGGGCCCAGCCGGACCGATGGGCGGCGCCCAAGGGTGCACCCCCGCCCGATACTTCGGCACCCGGACGGTGATCTTCATCCCGGCCCCGACCCCGGTCTCGATGACGAGCCCATAGTCGTCCCCGTACACCTGCCGCATCCGCTCGTCCACATTCGGCAGCCCGATCCCCGAGGACGCCCCCGCCCGCTCCCCGGCCAGGATCCTCCGCAGCAGCGCGGGATCCATCCCGACCCCGTTGTCCTCGATCGTGATCACGGCCTCAGCCCCCGCATCCCGCGCCGCAATCGTGATCAGGCACTCCCCGGTGGAGTCCTCCACCCCGTGCTTCACCGCGTTCTCCACCAGCGGCTGCAGGCACAGGAACGGCAGCGCCACCGGCAGCACCTCCGGCGCCACCTGCAAGGTCACCTTCAGCCGGTCCCCGAACCGCGCTCCGGCCAGCGCGAGATACTGCTCGATGGACCGCAACTCCTCCGCCAGCGTGGTGAATTCACCGTGCCGCCGGAAGGAGTAGCGGGTGAAGTCCGCGAACTCCAGCAGCAGGTCCCGGGCCCGCTCCGGATCGGTCCGCACGAACGAGGCGATCGCGGCCAGCGAGTTGAAGATGAAGTGCGGGGAGATCTGCGCCCGCAGTGCCTTGATCTCCGCCTCCATCAGCCGGGTCCGCGAGCGGTCCAGCTCGGACAGTTCCAGCTGCACCGACACCCACCGCGCCACCTCGGTCGCCGCCCGCACCAGCACCGCCGACTCCCGCGAGCCGTACGCCACCAGCGCCCCCAGAACCCCGTCCTCGCCGGTGAGCGGGGCGACCACCGCCCACTTCAGCGGGCAGTCCGGCCGCGGGCACTGCGTCCGCACGCTCTGGCTCCGCCCGGAGGCCAGCATGACCGCGACCCGGGCCATCGCCCGCCGCTCGTGGTGGTCGGCGCCCGGGCCGTCCCAGGCCAGCACCGCCTCCCGGTCCGTCAGGCACAGCGCCTCGGTCCCCAGCAGCGAGCGCAGCCGCCGCGCCGCCTTGCGGGCCGCGTCCTGCGTCAGCCCGGCGCGCAGCGGGGGCGCGGCCAGCGACGCGGTGTGCAGGGTGTGGAACGTGGCCCGCTCCACCGGGGTCCCGAGGCCGAGCCCGGCCGTCCGCTCGCCGCGCCGGGCGTGCCACCGGCCGCCCGCCCAGCCCGCTCCGAGCAGCACCGCCGCGGCCGCCACCGTCCAGGCCGCGAGCACCGCCGCGGTCACGCGCGGCCGCCCGGCGGGGCTCCGGTCAGGGCCTCCGGCAGGTGCAGCCGGGCCAGGGTCGCCGCCGTCCCGGCCGGGATCCGCGAGCGCGTGGCCAGCGACACCAGGACCATCGTCAGGAAGCCCAGCGGCACCGACCAGGCGGCCGGCCACGCCAGCAGCGCATGCGGCCAGCCCGTCGGAGCCAGCCCCGCCCGCGTCGCCAGCACCGCGCCCAGCGCCGCCCCGCCCCCGGCGATCAGCCCGGCCACCGCGCCCGGCGGGGTCAGCCCGCGCCACCAGATGCCCAGCACCAGCAGCGGACAGAACGACGAGGCCGACACCGCGAACGCCAGCCCGACCGCATCCGCCACCGGCACCTCGGCCAGCGCCATGCTCCCGCCCAGCGGCACCAGCATCGCCACCACCGCCGCGAAGCGGAACGTGCGCACCCCGCGCCGCGCCAGCACGTCCTGGTGCAGCACCCCGGCCACCGCCATGGTCAGCCCCGAGGCCGTCGACAGGAACGCCGCGAACGCGCCGCCGGCCAGCAGCGCCCCCATCAGCTCCCCGAGCACTCCGCCGAGCATCCGCTCCGGCAGGACCAGCACCGCCGCGTCCGCGTCCCCGGTCAGCGCGAGCTCGGGCACGTAGGTCCGGCCGAGGACCCCGTACACCGGCGGCAGTACGTAGAAGCAGCCCAGCAGGGCGAGCACCGCCAACGTGGTGCGGCGCGCGGCCGGCCCGTTGGGACTGGTGTAGAAGCGCACCGCGACGTGCGGCAGGCCCATGGTGCCGAGGAAGGTCGCCACGATCAGCCCGTACGTCGCGTACAGGGCGAACCCCGGCCGGTCCCCGCCCGGCGGCTGCGACCAGCGCGACGGCCCCGGCCCGGCCGCGGGCCGGGACTGCGGCACCCGGGTCTGGGCGAGGAACTCCAGCCGGGTCCCGGCCCGGACCAGGTGCTCCCCGGGATCCAGCCGCAGCGGGGCCGAGGTGTACGCCGACCCGTCGACCCGCCCGGTCACGGTCAGCGGCACCGGCCCGTCCAGGGTCAGGCGTAGGTCTTCGGCGACCGTGACCGC
Source organism: Streptomyces sp. NPDC032472 (assembly GCF_040636955.1). Lineage (NCBI taxonomy): Bacteria > Bacillati > Actinomycetota > Actinomycetes > Kitasatosporales > Streptomycetaceae > Streptomyces > Streptomyces sp. NPDC032472. Next base: position 11,827 of record NZ_JBEZVK010000046.1, on the reverse strand, counting down.
GGTGCGCTCGCGGAGGACGGCCGGGGCGTCGAACGAGGCCCGCGGCGCGCCGTCCCCGGCCCACGCGGCCAGCAGGAAGAAGGCGGGCACCAGCAGTGCGGTGAGCTTCAGCCAGTACTGGAAGGCCTGGACGAAGGTGATGCTCCGCATCCCGCCGGCGGCCACGGCCCCGGTGACCACGACGGCGACGACGACCCCGCCCACCCAGTGCGGGGCCCCGGTCAGGATCTCCAGGGTCAGCCCGGCGCCCTGCAGCTGGGGCAGCAGGTACAGCCAGCCGACCCCGACCACGAACAGCACCGCGATCCGGCGCACGCCCTGCGACTCCAGGCGGCCCTCGGCGAAGTCGGGCAGCGTGTACGCCCCCGAGCGCCGCAGTGGGGCCGCCACCAGCGCCAGCAGCACCAGGTACCCGGCGGTGTAGCCGAGCGGGTACCAGAGCATCTCGGGCCCCTGGAGCATCACCAGCCCCGCCACCCCGATGAAGGAGGCCGCCGAGAGGTACTCCCCGCTGATGGCGGCGGCGTTCAGCCGGGGCCCCACGGTGCGCGAGGCGACGTAGAAGTCGGAGGTGGTCCGCGATATGCGCAGCCCCAGCGCCCCGACCAGCACGGTGGCCAGGACGACGACGGTGACCGCGGTCAGCGCGTACGTCTGGTTCACCGGAGGTCCTTCGGCCGGGGAGGGGAGGAGTGACCGGAGTCTACGCACGGTATCGGAGCGGCAACAGGCAGGATCCAGGCGGGATCCGGGCGCGATACCGGCCCCGACCTCGGCCGGGAGCGCTCCCGCGGAGGGGCCGAGCCCGGAGTCACGGCGCGGGGTCAGAGCGCGGGGTCGCGGTGCTCCGTGCAGTCCCTCAGCGCGATCTCCAGCTCCACGTACGAATCCTCGGCGCGCCGGAACGCCAGCCGCAGCGCGGCCTCCGCACGCGGCGGCAGCTGCCGGCGGGCCCCCTCGTTCGCCTCGTACAGCACGTCGGCCCAGCGGGCGGCGGCACTGCGCAGCCGGGCGAGGAGCACCTCGGCCTCGGCGGGCCCGGCGGGCCGGGTGCCGGGCAGTCCTGCCACCGCGTCGAGCAGCGCCTGGATCTCGGCCATCCGCACCCCCCGTGCTTCCCTCATGACCCGCCTGACCCGGGGGTCCACGATAGGGGCGGCCGCGGGTTTCGCCGCCCGGAGTGCCCCGCCCTGCGACCGACGGCACCGCTGGCGCGCCGTACGCCCCCCGCGGCGCGACGAACGGCACCACCGCGCGCCGGACGGTCGGGCCGGGCGGTCGGGCCGGGCGGTCGGGCCGGGCGGTCGGGCCGGGCGGGCCGGTTCGGGGCTGCCGGTTCGGGCGGGCCGGTTCGGGCGGGCCCGTTCAGCCCGTCGCCTGGCGCATCAGGAGGTCGCGGAGCTGGCGGGCGTGGCGGCGGCTGACCTGGAGTTCGGCCGTGCCGATGCGGACGCTGGTGGTACCGGCGTCGAGCCGCAGCTCGTCGATCCGGCGCAGCGCCACCAGGTGCCTGCGGTGGATGCGGACGAACCCCCGCGGGGCCCAGCGCTCCTCCAGGGTGGACAGCGGAATGCGGACCAGGTGGCTGCCGGCATCGGTGTGCAGGCGGGCGTAGTCGCCCTGGGCCTCGACGTACGCGATGTCCGCGATCGCCACGAACCGCGTGACGCCCCCGAGTTCCACCGCGATCTGGTCCGCGGTGCGCTCGGCACCGGCCCCGCCCCCCGCTGCCGGGGCGGGGGAGGGGCGGCGCTGTGCCGGGACGGCCGGCTGCGCGGGGGGCTGCGCCCGGTCGGCCGCCGACTGCCCGGTGCCGGTGCGGTCGAGCTGGGCGCAGGCCCGGCGCACGGCCTCGGCCAGCCGCTCCGGGCGCACCGGCTTCAGTATGTAGTCCACTGCCTTGAGGTCGAAGGCCTGGACGGCGAAGCCCTCGTGGGCGGTGACGAACACGACCAGGGGCGGCTGCGCGAACCCGGCCAGCAGCCGGGCGATGTCCAGACCGGTCAGCCCGGCCATGTGGATGTCGAGGAAGACCACGTCGATGCCGTCGGGCCCCTCCGGTCCGGTCTCCAGCGCCCGGGTGATCCGGCGCAGGGCCCCGGTGGCGTCCGAGGCGCCCTCGGCGCTGGTCACGCGCGGATCGGAGCGCAGCAGATACAGGAGTTCCTCGAGGAGCGGCTTCTCGTCGTCCACGGCCAGTACGCGCAGCATGCGAGGGAGTCTAGGGAGCGGCGCGCCCGGGCGGAACGGTGCGCGGCCCGCCCGCCGGGGGAGGGGGTGGCGGGGGGCCGCGCGGTCTGTCGGCCTCGTCGTGGTGCGAGTGCCGGATCCGGGGTCCGGGGTCGGGGGTTCAGGGTCCGGGGCGGAGCCCTTACGAGGTCGTGATCAGCTTGCCGTCCGGCGAGACGGCGTACCAGGTGCCGCCGACGCCCTGCCCGTTGATGTCGCCCGGCTTCTTGTCACCGGTGAAGGTGTAGACGGGCCAGCAGTCGATGCTCTGCTGCTTCTTGCCGTCGGGGCGGTCGAGCACCGAGAAGCCCTTCTCGATGATGCCCTTGGCGTTGGCCTTGTCCACCGGGGGCACCACCGGCCACTTCGCCACGCAGTCGCCGGTGCAGTTGGAGGCCATCGGCCAGGCGGTGTCCTTCTTGAAGCGGTAGACGGTCATGCCGTTGCCGTCGACGACGTGGTCGCCGAGCTTGGGGTCCTTGGCGACGGACAGCGCACCCTGGGCCGGCTGGGCCCCCGCCTCCGCCCCCGCCCCGGTGCCGGAGCCGTAGCCGGTCCCCGCGCCCGCGCCCGCGCCCGAGCCCGAGCCCGAACCCGAACCGGCCGCCGGCTTTGCCGCCTTCTTCCCGTCGGGTGCGAACGCGAACCAGGTGCCGCCCACGCCCTGCCCGTTGACCTCGCCCGCCTTGGTGTCCTTCGCGTAGCGGTACACGGGCCAGCCCGCCACGGTCAGCTGCTTGCTGCCGTCGCTGCGGACCACCTCGCCGAGCAGCGAGGCGTCCATCCCGGTGGCGGCGGTCGCGTCGCCGGCCGCGACCACGGGCCAGGCCTTGGCGCAGTCGCCGTCGCAGTTGGACTTCGGCGGCTTCGCGGTGTCCTTGTCGAAGCGGTAGAGGGTGAAGCCGGCGCTGTCGGTGAGGACCGGTCCCACCTGCTCGTCCTGGGCGACGGCCAGCTGTCCGGCGGGCTTGGCGCCGCTGTCCGCCCCCGCGCCGTAGTCGGAGCCGTAGCCGGAGCCGGATCCCGCGGCCTGGGCGGCGGCCCCGGCCGGCTTGGCGGCGCCGGCCTTGGTGTCGTCCCCGCCGCAGGCCGTGGCGGTCAGTGCGACGACGACCGCCACGGCGGCCAGGGTGGTTCCGCGCTTGATGCCCATCGTGATCTCTCCCGTGTGCTGTGTCCGTGTCCGGCGCGGCCGCATCCGCGGTGCGCCGGCAACTGTGCAAAGGACACGCCCTGGGAGCCCCGGTCTGTTCAACCCGATCGGTGTGGGGTGTTTCACTCAGCCCGCGTCGAACCAGGCCCGGCGCAGAGCCGTGGCCACAGCGAGGCCCAGAACCTGGTGTCCGGCGTCGTTGGGGTGCAGCCCGTCCGCGAGGTGCTCCGGTCCCAGCAGGTCACGGCCGGGCAGCAGGACCAGCCGGTCGTCTCCGGCGGCGATCCGGTCCCGGGCGACCCGCTCCATCGCGTCGCGCAGTGCCCCCAGGGTGGCGCCCAGCCGGTTCGGGGTGCGCTCGGCATCGGGCCGCAGTACGGGCGAGAGCAGCAGCAGCGGGGTCTGCGGGTGCCCCTGGCGGACCAGGTCGAGGAAGGCGCGCGTGGTCTCGTACAGCAGGGGCACCGAATGGGGCACCCGGGTCCAGCAGTTGGTGCCGAAGGCGAGGGTGAGCGCGTCGGCGGGCAGGTCCGCGAGCTGTTCGGCGGTGGCCAGCTCCCCGCGCGCGGCGCCCGCGTACCCGAGGTTCACGGTGTCCCAGCCGAGCGCCCGCCCGGCGACTGCGGGCCAGCCGTGCGCGGGCCGGGTGGACCACCAGCCCTCGGTGATCGAGTCGCCGTGCACCACCCAGCGCGGGGCGGGCGGGGCCGGGGCGAGGCTCCCGCCGACGCCGCGCAGGCCCAGGACCAGCGGCGCCTGCGCCTCGGGCGGGTGGACGGTGAAGGGCCCGGGCCCGCCGGGCAGGTCGATGCGTACGACGGCCTCGGGGGCGGGTTCGCTCCACACCTCGCGCAGCAGCCCGCGGCGGTCCCAGAGGGCGAATCCGTGCGCGAGGTCGTGCAGGGCGTCCGTGGGCCCGGGGACGGTCGCCCGGTAGCGGATCTCCACCGCGTGTGCCCCGGCCGCGGTGAACTCCAACCGCACCCCGATCGGCAGGGTGGCCCGCTCGCCGGTGTCCCAGGGCAGCCGCATGGTGTCGGCGGGGTCGGCGCGCACCGGTCGGCGGGCCTGGTCGAGCCAGGCGACCCCGCGCAGGAACGGCCCCGGATCGAGCCAGGCCAGGGCCGTGCGGTCGGCATCATCGGCATCCATGGCGGCACGCTGCGGCAATTCTGACGGGCTGTCAAGAACGGCGGACGGGGGAGCGGGCGCACTGATCGATCATCTGCATGCAACAAAGGGCCATCCAGGACAGATCCGCGCAACGATCGTGCGCCAATGTGCAAGGATGGTGCATTACGGGCGGTATCTCTCAGCTCGTAGGCTCACTCGCTGTACGTGGAGTGGCGCGGACCGCCTGCTCGGCGGTTCCCCATGCCCAGACTCTTGTCTGTGTCCTGCCCGGACCGCTGCGGTCGATGCCTCAGTCCCCATCCGCAGTGTCAAAGGAGTCCCCTCGTGCTCGATCAGGGCCAGGCACCCCCGCTCTCCCCGGAGACGCGCAAGCCCGTGAACCCGCTGCTCCGTCGCAAGCCGGTCGAGCAGCTTGTCTCCGAGGGCGGCCAGGGCGAGGGCGGCACGCTGCGCCGCTCGCTCACCATGTGGCAGCTGACCATGATCAGCATCGGTGCCACGCTCGGCACCGGCATCTTCGTCGTCCTCGGCTCCGCCGCCCCCAAGGCCGGCCCCGCCGTGACGATCTCCTTCGTGATCGCGGGCCTGACCGCCCTCTTCTCGGCCCTGTCCTACGCGGAGCTCGCCGGCTCCGTTCCGGTCTCCGGCTCCTCGTACTCGTACGCGTACGCCACCATGGGTGAGCTCATAGCCTGGATCTGCGGCTGGTGCCTGGTCCTGGAGTACGCCGTCTCCGTCGCGGCCGTGGCCGTCGGCTGGGGCCAGTACCTCAACGAGCTCCTCGACGGGACCATCGGCGTCACCATCCCCGAGTCGGTCTCCGCACCGCTGGGCGAGGGCGGCTTCGTCAACCTGCCGGCGCTGGTCGTCGTCCTGCTGTCGATGGTCTTCCTGATGCGCGGCGCCAAGGAGAGCGCCACGGTCAACTCGATCATGGTCGCGGTGAAGATCGTCACGCTGCTGCTCTTCATCGGCATCGGCGTCATGGGCATCAAGTCCGGCAACTACACCCCGCTCGCCCCGCTGGGCATGAGCGGCATCGCGGCCGGCGCCTCCACCCTCTTCTTCTCGTACATCGGCTTCGACGCCGCCTCCACCGCCGGTGAGGAAGCCAAGGACCCGAAGAAGGACCTGCCGCGCGCGATCATGCTCTCGCTGGGCATCGTCACCGTCCTGTACGTCCTGGTGGCCCTGGTCGCCGTCGGCGCCATGCCGTGGCAGGACTTCGAGGGCACCGAGGCCGCGCTCGCCCAGATCATGACCGACGTCACCGGCACCAGCGTCTGGGGCGTCGTCCTCGCCGCCGGCGCCGTGATCGCGATCTTCTCCGTCGTCTTCGCCGTCCTCTACGGCCAGACCCGCATCCTCTTCGCGATGTCCCGCGACGGCCTCGTCCCCAAGGTCTTCGCCAAGGTCGACGAGAAGACCGGCGCCCCCCGCGCCAACGTCGTCCTCGTCTCCCTCTTCTGCGGCGTCCTCGCGGCATTCATCCCGCTGGGCAAGCTCGCCGACGCCACCAGCATCGGCACCCTCTTCGCCTTCGGCCTGGTCAACATCGCCGTCGTCATACTGCGCTACACCAAGCCCGACATGCCGCGCACCTTCAAGGTGGCCCTCTTCCCGGTCACGCCGATCCTGGGCTTCCTCGCCTGCGGCTTCATGATGTTCAGCCTCGATATGGTCACGTGGCTCGTCTTCGGTGGCTGGATGGCGGCGGGCCTCGTGTTCTACTTCCTGTACGGCATCCGCCGCTCCCGACTGGCCACGGAAGAAGTGGCCACAGCAGAGAAGTGATCCACCCGCAGTGCGATTGAACGATCTCGACGAACGCATCGTGCACGCCCTCGCCGAGGACGCCCGCCGCTCCTACGCGGACATCGGCTCCGAGGTCGGCCTCTCCGCCCCCGCCGTCAAGCGGCGCGTGGACCGGCTGCGGGCGGAGGGAGCCATCACCGGCTTCACCGTCCGCGTCGACCCCGCCGCCATGGGCTGGGAGACCGAGGGCTTCATCGAGATCTACTGCCGCCACAACACCTCGCCGGACGACATCCGGCGGGGGTTGGAGCGGTACCCCGAGGTGGTGTCCGCGTCGACCGTCACCGGCGACGCGGACGCCCTCGTCCAGGTCTTCGCCTCCGACATGCGGCACTTCGAGCGCGTCCTCGAACGCATCGCAGGCGAACCCTTCGTGGAGCGCACCAAGTCGGTCCTGGTCCTCTCCCCCCTCCTCCGCCGCTTCACCTCCGGCGCCCCGGCGTAGCCCGGACCGCAGCCCCGCTCCCGAGGCCGCCGAGGCCGAGGGCCGGCATCCCGGGCCCACCCCGCCGCTACCGAGGCCGGGGGCCGGCAGCCCGCCCCCTCAGCTGCCGAATCCGGGGTCGCCATTCTTGGCCGGCCCGCGCTGGTCGAAGCGCCGGCAATGTCAGCCCGCCCCCTGCTTTCGAAGCGGGGGGCGGGCTTTTCCAGCCTCGCCGGCGTGTGAGGCGCGGGGTGTGGGGCGGAGCCCCAGGGATGGATCCCGGATCGGCGGGGTACCGGGCTCTGCCCGGACGCGCGCCTCAGTCGCCGGCGAGGCTGAAATTGCCCGACCCCCGTCACAGGCGGCGGCGGGGCTGGAATGGTCAGGCCGGCGGGGCGGTGGGCGGGGTGCGCAGGCCGAGGAAGTCCGGGCGGCTGCGCAGGGTGAAGCCCATTGACTCGTAGAGGGCGATCGCGCCGGTGTTGTCCGCCGCCGCGTGGAGGAAGGGGCGATCGCCGCGGGCGGTGATCGACGCCGCCACCGCGCGGACCAGCCGGGCCGCGAGGCCCCGCCCCCGGTGGTCCGGGTGGGTGCACACCGCGCTGATCTCGGACCACCCCGGCGGCCGCATCCGCTCACCGGCCATCGCCACCAGCCGTCCCCCGTCCCGGATCCCGAGGTACGTGCCCAGCTCGACGGTGCGCGTCAGGAACGGCCCCGGCCGCGTCAGCTCCACCAGCTCCAGCATCTCCGGCACGTCCGCCGGCCCCAGCCGCACCGCCTCCGGCGCCGCCTCGGCCCGTACCGCCGCGCCGTCCAGCTGCACTCCCGCTACCGTCGCCACGGTCGTCCAGCCCTCCGGCGGGGTCAGCAGCCCCGTCACCCACACCGGTGCGTCCGGACCCGCCAGCGCCGCCAGGTCCGCCCACGCGCGGGGATCCTCCGGATCGGCCAGGGCCGCGAACGGCGAGGCGTCCTCGACGTACCGGGCGGCGAGCCCCGCGGGACCGGTCTCGGCGAAGCCGCCGTTCGGGCCGGCCAGCGCGGCCCACACCGGGTTGTCGAGGACATGGACGGCCGCGGCCGCGGCGGAGTCGGGCGACATGGGAAACGGGCTCCTCTCGGTCCGGCGGGCAACCCGGGCCGTCCACACCTTCTTGACGGCCCTGCGCGCCGCCACGAGACTGCTGGGGACGACGGTCAGGAAGGTCAGCGTCCGTCGCAAGCGGCTTTATGCCCGAGAACAGGACGGAGCCGGTGGACATGGCCCCAGCAGCGGTCGCGGAGGCACAGACCCTCCGGCGCTGGTGGCTGACCCGGCGCCTGCACATCGACCTCCTGCGCGTCTGCAGCGCCTTCCGCACCGGCGCCTGACCTCCCCGCGTCCGTACGTAGGCCTGCCGCGCCTGCCGGCCTCCGCCGACACACCGCCCCGCCCCGGCCGCGTACGTCTCCCCGCACGGCCCCCGTGACCCGGCGCGCAGCACGTCGCCGGGCGTTCCGCCACGCCCCAGGAGAGTCATGCTTCAGATGGTCCTGCCCCGCACCGGCCCGGTCCCCGCCCTGCGCGGCCGCATCGGGTCCGGCTTCTCGCCCGTACCGCACCGCTACCGCCTCTACCTGTCCGCCGACTGTCCGCACTCCGCCCGCGTCGCCGCCGCCCTGAGCCTGCTCGGCCTGGAGCACGCCGTCGCCACCACCTTGCTCGGCTCACCGGCCTCGTACGCCGCCCTGCGCTGCGCCTACGAGGCTGCCGGCCACCACTACGACGGCACCCTGACCGTCCCCGCCCTCTGCGACACCTGGAGCGGCCGCATCATCGGCAACGACACCCCCGACATCCTCGAGGACCTCCGCCGCCTCAGCGTCCACCCGTCCTTCCGCCCGGCCTCCTAGCCAGGTCGTCACCGTCGACTGCTGGCAACCGGATCCCGCCGGCCGGCCCCGTACCCTGGGGGCCGAGCCCCGGCCCGCGGCCGCAGTGTTTCGCCGGGGTCGGGCAAAGCACCGGGCCCCGCGCAACGAATCGCCGCTCCGCGGCCGAAACGCGCAACGAACCGATGCTCGCAGCGCAACGGTCACGGCTTGTCCGGGTCGAACGCCGAAACGTACCTTCGTAGGACACCCCACCCCTCCTGCCCCAGAGGTACGCCCATGCCCCCGCTGCGCACCGCCCTCCTCCAGAGCTCCGGCCGGCTCGGCGACACTGCCGAGAACCTCAAGGCGCTCGACGAGGCCGCGGCCCGCGCCGCACAGGCGGGTGCGGGGCTCCTCGTGACCTCGGAGATGTTCCTCACCGGCTACGCCCTGCCGGTCGAGGAGATCGCCGCCCTCGCCGAGGCCGCCGACGGCATGTCGGCCCGCGCCATCGGCGAGATCGCCCGCCGCCACGGCGTCGCCGTCCTCTACGGCTACCCCGAGCGCGACGGCGAGACGGTCTACAACTCGGCGCAGCTCGTCGGACCGGACGGGGCCCGGCTGGCGAACTACCGCAAGACCCACCTCTTCGGCTGCTTCGAGCAGGAGGCCTTCACCCCCGGCGACACCCCCGTCGTCCAGGCGGACCTCGGCGGCCTCCGGATCGGCATCATGATCTGCTACGACGTGGAGTTCCCGGAGAACGTCCGGGCCCACGCGCTGGCCGGCACCGACCTCCTCCTGGTGCCGACCGCGCAGATGCACCCGTTCCAGTTCGTGGCCGAACAGCTCGTCCCCGTACGGGCCTTCGAGAACCAGATGTACATCGCGTACGTCAACCGCACCGGCCCCGAGGGCGAGTTCGAGTTCGTCGGACTCAGCTGCCTGGCCGCCCCCGACGGTGCCACCCGCACCCGGGCCGGCCGCGGCGAGGAGACGGTGATCGGCGAGGTCGATCCCGAGCTGCTGCGGGCCTCGCGCGAGAACAACCCGTACCTGCGCGACCGCCGCCCCGGGCTCTACGCCTCCCTCGTCTGAGCCCGAGCCTCCGCGCCCCCTGAGCCCCTCCCCCCAGCCCCACCCTGCAAGGAGTCGTACCCCATGACGTCCACGGTGCCCACGACCGCCGTTCCGCACAGCGACGGCCAGCCGCCGATCACCATGTTCGGCCCGGACTTCCCGTACGCGTACGACGACTTCCTCGCGCACCCCGCGGGCCTGGGCCAGATACCGGCGACCGAGCACGGCACCGAGGTCGCCGTCATCGGCGGCGGCCTGTCCGGCATCATCTCCGCCTACGAGCTGATGAAGATGGGCCTCAAGCCCGTCGTCTACGAGGCCGACCAGATCGGCGGCCGCCTGCGCACCGTCGGCTTCGAGGGCCCCGGCACCGAGGGCCTCACCGCGGAGATGGGCGCCATGCGCTTCCCGCCCTCCTCCACGGCCCTGCAGCACTACATCGACCTCGTGGGCCTGCAGACCCAGCCCTTCCCGAACCCGCTCGCCGAGGCCACCCCCTCGACGGTCGTCGACCTCAAGGGCGAGACCCACTACGCCGAGACCATCGCCGACCTCCCGCAGATCTACCGGGACGTCGCCGAGGCGTGGAACGCGTGCCTCGACGAGGGCGCCGACTTCTCCGACATGAACACCGCGATGCGCGAGCGGGACGTCCCGCGCATCCGCGAGATCTGGGCCAGGCTCGTCGAGAAGCTCGACAACCAGACCTTCTACGGCTTCCTGTGCGAGTCGGAGGCCTTCAAGTCCTTCCGCAAGCGCGAGATCTTCGGCCAGGTCGGCTTCGGCACCGGCGGCTGGGACACCGACTTCCCGAACTCCATCCTGGAGATCCTGCGCGTCGTCTACACCGAGGCCGACGACCACCACCGCGGCATCGTCGGCGGCTCGCAGCAGCTGCCGATGCGCCTGTGGGAGCGGGAGCCGGAGAAGATCGTGCACTGGGCCCAGGGCACCTCGCTGTCCTCCCTGCACGAGGGCGCCCCGCGCCCGGCAGTCACCCGCCTGCACCGCACCGCAGGCAACCGCATCACGGTGACGGACGCCACCGGCGACATCCGCACCTACCGCGCGGCGATCTTCACCGCGCAGTCGTGGATGCTCCTCTCCAAGATCGAGTGTGACGACACGCTCTTCCCGATCGACCACTGGACCGCGATGGAGCGCACCCACTACATGGAGAGCTCGAAGCTCTTCATCCCGGTGGACCGCCCGTTCTGGCTGGACAAGGACGAGGAGACCGGCCGCGACGTCATGTCGATGACGCTGACGGACCGGATGACCCGCGGCACCTACCTGCTGGACAACGGCCCCGACCAGCCGGCCGTCATCTGCCTGTCCTACACCTGGTGCGACGACAGCCTGAAGTGGCTGCCGCTGTCCGCGAGCGAGCGGATGGAGGTCATGCTGAAGTCCCTCGGGGAGATCTACCCGAAGGTCGACATCCGCCGGCACATCATCGGCAACCCGGTGACGGTGTCGTGGGAGAACGAGCCGTACTTCATGGGCGCGTTCAAGGCCAACCTGCCGGGGCACTACCGCTACCAGCGGCGCCTGTTCACGCACTTCATGCAGGACCGCCTGCCGGAGGACAAGCGCGGCATCTTCCTCGCCGGCGACGACATCTCCTGGACGGCCGGCTGGGCCGAGGGCGCGGTGCAGACCGCTCTGAACGCGGTCTGGGGTGTCATGCACCACCTGGGTGGCGCCACGGACGCCACCAACCCGGGCCCGGGCGACGTCTACGACGAGATCGCCCCGGTCGAACTCCCGGAGGACTGACCCTCCGGGTCCCCCGACCGACGGGCCGCCGCCGCGCACGAACGCGACGGCGGCCCGTTCCGCCATCCCCTGAGCCCCTGCCTCCGGGCGGGGGCCCGGCATTTCCAGCCTCCCCGGCAGAGCCGGGTTCCCTGGGGCGCTGCCCCAGACCCCGCGCCTCAATCGCCGGCGGGGCTGGTTTTGGCGAACCCCGGCTTCGAATGCGGGGCAGAGCAGGCTTTGCCGCCGTCTGCGCCGGCAATTGGCCGGAGGAGGAATCTGCCCCTGCCTTTGGGCGGGGGTCCGGCATTTTCAGCCTCGCCGGCGGGTTTGGGGCGGGGGGTTGGGGGGGGGGCCCCACAAACCCGCACCCCCCG